>DASZZA010000233.1:0-2975 GCA_035545135.1 Lacipirellulaceae bacterium
CTGGATTCCCAACAAGTACGGCGGACGCGAAAACCTGGAAGCGATCGATTTCCTGCGGCAATTCAACACGGCCGTGTACGCGCGGCTACCCGACGTGCAGACGTATGCCGAAGAATCGACCGCCTGGCCCATGGTCTCTCGCCCCTCGCACCTCGGCGGGCTCGGCTTTGGATTGAAGTGGGACATGGGCTGGATGCACGACACGCTGGCCTACATGTCGAACGATCCGGTCCATCGCAAGTATCACCACGGCCAGCTCACGTTCCGCATGATCTACGCCTTCAACGAAAACTTCGTGCTGCCGCTATCGCACGACGAAGTGGTGCACGGTAAGGGGTCGCTGCTCGGCAAAATGGCCGGCGATGAATGGCAGAAGTTTGCCAACTTGCGATTGCTACTGGCTTACATGTACGCGTCCCCGGGCAAAAAACTGTTGTTCATGGGCAGCGAGTTCGCACCGTGGGAGGAGTGGCAACACGACAACGAGTTGCCGTGGGTCTCGCTCGAAGATCCGCGTCGACGGGCGTTCGAACGCTGGCTCATCGCATTGAATGAAGCCTATCGGCACGAGCCTGCACTGTGCAGGCTCGATTGCGACCCGAACGGATTCGAATGGATCGACACGAATGACTCCGAGCGCAGCGTCATCAGCTTTCTCCGCAAATCGCCAGAGGGCCGCGAGCAGATTGTCGTGGCCTGCAACTTCACGCCGGTGCCACGATATAATTATCGTGTCGGCGCGCCGCGCGGCGGGTATTGGCGCGAGCTATTGAACAGCGATGCGTTGGAGCACGGCGGCAGCGGTCACGGAAACCTCGGCGGTGTCGAAGCATCGCCGGTTCCCTGCCACGGCCGCATGCACTCGCTCACGCTCACGCTTCCGCCGCTTGGTTCAGTGTTCCTGAAATCGGAAGCGTGAAATCGGGAGGGCGAGACTCCCGCCGAGCCAATTGATTAGACCGCTACGGCTCAGCAGGATCTTCGCCCTTCCGGGCAAATGAGTCGACATGACTAAACAAAGCGCAGGTCTCGTCGTACATCGCAAACGCCACGGCGACGTAGAAGTTTTTCTCGTCCATCCGGGCGGACCGTTCTGGAAGAACAAGGACGCCGGCGCCTGGTCGATTCCGAAGGGCGAATTCGCCGAAAGCGAAGATCCCCTCGAAGTTGCCCGGCGCGAATTTCGTGAAGAGACCGGCCAATCGATCGACGGCTCGTTCGGGCCACTGCAGCCGATTAAGCAGCGCGGGGGCAAAACCGTATACGCTTGGGCCGTGGAGTCCGACTTCGACGCATCGCAATTAACCAGCAACACATTTACAATCGAATGGCCGCGCGGCTCGGGCAAATTCAAAGAATTTCCCGAGGTCGATCGCGCCGAGTGGTTTACGCTCGACGCAGCAATGCAAAAAATCAACGTGGGCCAGCGCGAATTGCTTGAGCAGCTTCTTCGGTATCAGGAGAAGTAGTATCAAGTTGCAAGCCCACAGCGCAAAAACATGAGGCAAGTGCCAACGTGTGATATTGGCTATGAATCACACTCGACGACTCCCAACGGAATTCCATCATTCACCACCAAGGCCAGCTTTCACGCCTCCAGCCCCCAGTCCCCGATTCCGTCAATCCATTCGCGCATAAACCGCGCAAAGATCGCCAGAAAACACCATGTCCCCACAAGACAAAATCCAAATCTTCCTCTCCGGCAAACGATTCGCCGTCGTCGGTGCATCACAGGACCGAACGAAGTACGGCAACAAAGTACTGCGCGTCTATCAGCAAAATAAACGTAACGTCGTGCCCATCAATCCAATGGCCGAGGAAGTCGAGGGCTTAAAGGCGTATCCCGATTTGGCTTCAGTTCCCGGCGACATCGACGGCATTTCCATTATCACGCCGCCGCGCGTGACGGAGCGCGTCGTCAACGAAGCGATCCAGCGCGGGATCAAACACATCTGGATGCAGCCGGGCGCGGAAAGCAATGCGGCTGTCAAAGTCGCTGAGCAAGCGGGCGCGAACGTGATCGCGGGCGGGCCCTGCATTCTTGTCGCGCTGCGCTATCACGAGGATCACGATTGAATTCGCGTTCCGGGCGGCGATCCCATCAGGCAGCATGCCCAGAGGTTCGGCGATGGACGGGCCGAGTTGGAACAGGCTGCAACGCTACCACGCCTTTCGAAGACTCAGGGCGTGCTGCTTCGATTAAGTAATTAATGCGATCTGTTTTAAAATCGTTGAAATCTTGACACCGCGTGATGGTCCGGTACGTTAAAGTCAATTCCGTGCCATGGGCCACCACCTTGGCAACGGTTGGCTCGCTTCTTCATAACGAACTTGAACAGGATCGGTTGAGATGATGCCAGTAGAAAGCCGTATGAGGTACTGGTCGATTCTGTTGCTGACAGCATCCTCCATGCTTGCGGGGAAAGGTTTCGCCGACGGGACGAAGCCAAACGTCGTCGTCATCGTGGGCGATGACATGGGCTATGCCGATGTCGGCGTGCAGGGCTGCCGCGATATTCCGACGCCGCATATTGATTCCATCGCGGCCGGTGGAGTACGCTGCACCAATGGCTACGTATCGGCGCCCTATTGTTCGCCGTCGCGTGCCGGCCTGATGACGGGTCGCTATCAGACGCGCTTCGGTCACGAGTTCAATCCGGTCGGCAAGGACACCGGTCTACCACTTAAGCAAACGACTTTCGCGGACCGCTTCGCGGCGGCCGGCTACGAAACGGGATGGGTTGGCAAGTGGCACCTGGGTGGTTCGCCCCCCTATCTGCCGCAGCACCGTGGATTCGAAGAGAGCTTTGGCTTTCTCGGCGGATCGCACGGTTACTTCCCCGGCGCAAAACCATTGATTTTGCGCGATAACAAACCCATTCACGAAAAGCAGTACCTTACCGATGCGTTTGGACGCGAAGCGGCGTCGTTCATCGAACAACATGCGGATCAGCCGTTTTTTCTTTATCTTGCGT
>DASZZA010000234.1:0-3543 GCA_035545135.1 Lacipirellulaceae bacterium
TTAGCTTGCGCGACATTCGTTCCCAACCACAGCCGCTCCTCTTCGCGAAAATTGGCTTCCCCGTGGGTATCGCTCACCCGGCGCACAAGGTCTCGCACGTTGATCGCCGTGCTTATCGCGCTGTTGTATGCCTGGCGCAGCTTTTCTTGTCCGCGCGCCGCTTCGGCCTCTTGCACGTTCGGTGCATCGTGCACCGCGCGCGACGACCGCAGTCCCACCACCAGCACCAGCAAGATCAGGATTCCGACGATATTCGTAATCACGTCGAGGAACGAATCCTGACCCGGCATCTGGTCAGCTTCTATTTCAACGCGTTTCATGGTCGTTTCCTTTTGGGGATCTGCTGGCGATCTGGTCGGTGCGAATTTCTAACCCGCTGTTCTTCAACAGTCGCGCCAAATCTTCGGCCCGCTGTTGAGCGTCGCCTTCCACACGCAGCAGCACGACCGGCCGCCAATAGAGACCATTACCGGCCATTCCCCAGCCGTCAATGTGATCGCGCACCTGCTTCACAAACTCGTCGATCGACTCCACCGTATCGCCCCGCATACGGATTACTTTGGCGCTCGAGCTGTCTCCGGCCGGCATCGAGTCTGGCATGATCGCAAGCTGGTCCTTAGCAACCATCACATGGATCGTGCGACGCACAGGCACCGAACGTGGAGGCTTGCCGCGCAGCGCCCAATCTTTGCCGCGGGACTCGAAGCGATGGATTCGCTCCTGTTCGCGATGCGACTCGGGGCCACCTGGCTGCCCGATACCTGCCTGCGGCGACGTGCTGACTGTAACCGACCCGCCCGCCGGCGATTCATATCCGTCCGGAACTAAGTTTTTATCCGGTGGCGATCCGCCCGGCATGCCGCTGCCTTCGCCACCCGATACTCCAACCCCACCTGCCCCGCCGCTCGGACCGCTTGGGCCACTTCCCGACACACTTCCGCTGACGCCCGTACTCGTGCCCGGACTTCCGCCGCCATCCCCGGCGCCCATACCTGTACCAGATCCAAATCGCGACTCCCCGGCAGAACCGCGCGGCGCCCAAGCAGCGCTGTGGCCATCGTCCGGTGATCGACCGCTGCCGCCGGTTCCACCGGAACCGCCTGCCACACCGCTGACGCGACCTCCCATTCCCTGCGCGCCGCTTCCACCATCACTCCCATCGCTGCCGCCAGTTCCGCCGCTGCCACCGCCGCCGACGCCGCCATCACCGCCGTCGCCGCCGGAGTGTTCCCCGCTCCGCGTGATGTACGTGCGCGAGCCGCCACCGTATCGATCGCCAACCGCACCGCCGCTTGCGCTTACGTCGCCGAGACCATCGCTACTACTGTCGTCGCCGTAATCGTCGTCGCCGTAATCTCCGGCAGCCCCTATTGCGCCATTGCTATACGCGCGTGGCGCGGCCGCAGCCAATAACACTTGCCTCGCACGAGCCTGTACCAACGACTGTTGCTCAACCTGCGCAAGTTGCGGATCTGGCGCCGGATACTTTAGTTTCCAATCACTTTCGACCAGATCGAACCCGAGATCAAAGTCGCCTGCCTCGATCGCCTGCCGCGCCCGATCGTAGGCGTACAAGCCCTCAGGCCGCACAAGCAGCAACGGGTAAGGCTGCTTATCACGGCTTTGGCCCGCGTGCGGATCTGTCCGAATGATTTGGTCGCGAGCCGCCCGAAGTACCGTTGCCAACGGGTTACCGGGTCCCATCGGTGGACGTAGATCATCGACGGTCAAACGAACCCCTTCCGGCTGAAGGATCAGTCCTTCCTTTACACACTCGATGTAAATCGGCCGACGAAACGTGCCGTTCGGCCCCTCGTAAGGAACAACCGCGTAGGAGTGAGCCGCTTTGCTAGCCGCTTCGCGCATTGATTCGACGGACTTTTGCGACTCGTCCACAAGCTCATTGAGCCGCTTGACTTCTCGTTCGGCCTGCTTTCGGTCATCGTAGTGTTCTCGCTCCATCGACTGAAGCGCCGCCGCGGCCGCCTGCAACGATTCAAACTTCTCGTGCAGTCGGCGGATGGAGTCCTCCAAGTGACTAAGCCGCGCTTGCTCGTCGTGCAGCCTGCGTTCCGCCTTGCCGCGTACCACCTCCAGACTGCCGACGTACGCATTGACGGAGGCAAGCTTCTTTGTCGCAGCCTCGTTCTGCGGTTGCGACTGGTGCCTGGTCTGCTCTTCTCGCACTGCCGTGTTGCGCGCCGACCGGCTTACCGCCACGAGCACCACCAACAGGGCGCCCATTGTGCACAACAAGATCCCGATAAATGGGAACAGCGATATCGGGCTCGATACTTCGTGAACTCTGGCACGACTCATGCCGCTTCATTGGCCGCGTCACCGCCAGCCACCTCCCGGAGTCGCGCCGCTGACGGATAGTGCCCAAGCCGCGCACTGAGCAATTGAATCGCGGCCGATAGATTGATCGCCATCTCTTCGAAATTGTGCGTCTTCTGCACCGCGGTAAGATTGTGAGCGAGCGTTTCCTCAAGCGTTTTAATTTGCCCCGTTGCGTCGACGACTTTCAGCAGCACGTCGCCCTGCCGAATAAGCTGTTCCTGCTGCCGCACGGTCGCTTCGGCTGCTTCCACCAGCGCGATCTGCATCTCCTTCAGCAATTCCTCGCTTTGGCGGATGAGGTTATCTTGTCGCTCCGCAGCGCTCACCATCGAAGCCCCCAACGCCGCTTCTACTTCGGAAAGATGCTGCCGGTTCTGCTCGGCCAGTTCCTTTTCATTGTTGGTCATGATCTTGCCGTGGCGCTCCAATGCCTCGATCAATAACTCCGCCAGCCGTTCCAGCCCGTCGCGCAATCGATCTGCCGTCTGTTGCGAACTGTGCTCGAGCTGCTCCGCATGCCGCGACGCACTCGCAACAAGCTGATCCCCGAACTTCCGCGCTCCGTCGCTGAGTGTTTGGGCGTGCCGCACAACATTATCGGCCACCGCTTCCGTGAGTGCGCTCTTGATCGACTGTGCCGCGGCCACACTAACTTCGAGCCACTGCTCGTGCGCATCGTCGATAGTCGACCTCCAAATCTCCGCCTGCCGCCCAGCCAACGACTCGATAGCGTCGACCACCTGCCCAGACATCCGCTGCACGCTCGAATCCGTTGCGGCGCCGCCGGTGCCCGATCTTTGGAATCGCCCGACCAATTCTTCGGTCACGCGCTCGTCGACACGGCCCAGCAGCGCATCCTCCAGCCGCTCGATGCCGGCTTTCACGAACATCAAGATCATCGTCAGCGACAAGGCCGTCGCCGTGTGATCGAACGCAACTCCCAAACCGTGCGTCACCTTCGTCATCGATTCTTCGAGCGTCTCCGGGTTCAAATTCGCCACCGCGATCGTGATGCCAATGACCGTCCCGAGTAAACCCAAAATCGGGATCGCCCAGATAATAATCCGCACCATCGAATAGCCCGAGTTGATGCGCACACCTTCGAGCTCTTCCAGATGCCGCAAGTGCTGATCGAGCTCGTCGGCCGAATTCTTCCGTCGAACGAATTCAAGCGCGTCGCGCAGCCTGCGCAAGAGGTACGTC
>DASZZA010000235.1:0-6027 GCA_035545135.1 Lacipirellulaceae bacterium
TGTACGCACTGACCGCGCGCTTGATTATGATTGTGGTCGCGCACGGTCTCCTAACCGGTGTCGCCATTGCTCAAATGCCGCTGCCATCCAACGGCGTGATCACCCAACCCGGCCATTACTTCCTGCAGCAAGACCTGTTCCTCTCGCGTGCTACCGGAATCACTATCGAAGCAAGCAACGTCACGTTGGATCTGGCCGGATTCGCTATCCGTCACATCGGCTCGCCGCAGGAGGGCACATTTGGGATCGTTGCAACGGGGCAGTCAAATATCAGAATCACGAACGGCACCATCGGCGGTTTTTGGTTCAACGTGCACACAGGTCAGGATCATGGTTTGCAGATCGACAACATGATCATCGACGATATACCGTACATTGGAATAAATACAGCCGCATCGTACAACGTCCAGATCAGCGATAACACCTTTACCAACTTCCGGTACGATATACCGAAGGCAACTGATCAATATCTCGTTGGCATCAACATCGGAGCAGAGGATGCGGTCGTGGCTCACAATAGCTTCGATGCCGAATACACCGGCAGTACGCCAAACGCGCCCGGAGTAGAAACCGTACTTGTGCTGTTCAGCTCGGACGTGAGTCGTCGATGCGAAGTAAACGACAACGTGATGGCTGCGAATGTGCCCCTTGATCGCAGTTACGGCTTATGGGTCGCGTCCAACGCTTACGTTACCGCAACGCACAACACCATTGAGAATATGCGCTACGGCGTCACGCTGGCAAGCAACGCCACCGCGTTAGCCGGCTACAACAGCTTCACCCTCGATCCGCCTGACGCCGGCGTTCCCACTTTGCCTTCCACGTACGGAGTTTACGCTCCGTCAGCGAAACAAGTCTTTACCACGGGAAATAAGTTTCAGGGGCAGTCGTATCCGACTTTGTTGCCGCCAAGTCCAACGGGCGATTGGGATAATACCGATGTAGCTCTCGCTCTGACCGTTAACGATCTCTCGGATTCACTGTCGCCTGGCGTTGGTTATGACTCAATCGAATTCCCCGGCACGTTCACGCACGGCGGTTCAATTTCGGTGGATGTTTCGTCGTTTCAACCCGGACCTCTTAGCGATTTGAAGCTTGTGGGCTGGACGGCGGAAGCGGGATCGCCAGCCAACACTGCAGTTTCCTTTACAGGCGGGCCGGCAATGCCGTACGAATTCCGTAGCGATGGCCTGTACGTGACCACCCCCCATACATTAGTCGGCGACTACAACAACGATGGCCTCGTGGACAGTGCCGACTACGTCGTATGGCGCAAGCGCTACAACACTTCGGACCTGTATCAGACATGGCGGACTCACTTCGCGCACGCAAACGGCGGCAGATCAAATGTGCTTGATTCCGATTTCGCACGTTCATCGGTTCCCGAACCGTCCGCTGCGCCCATTTCCGTAGCCTTAGCGCTTGTTGCTATGGGTCGACGAACATCAGTCCGCCATTTTGGTTGTCGCTGTTTTCAGGATTCTAGGACATGTTGAGATTACTTCACACCCTCGCGGCAATCGCGCTGACGCCGGCAGTTTTTGCAGTCCAGCCTCCGAACGATGCGGTTCCTGCGACATCGGCAGTTCCCGGCATGGTCGAGTCGCGATCGATCGTGTTCGACTACGGCAAGTACGACCCATACGACCGAACAAATCTCTACGGCTTCAATCATGCGCCCAGCATAATACGCATCAGCGGGAGTCGACTTCAAACGGCATGGTTTAGTGGTCCATTCGAAGGCTCCATACACCAAGTCATTCTTGGCGCCTCGAGCGAAGACGGCGGTCGAACATGGAATGCGGCTAAAGTCCTCAACGATGCACCGCATCTTAGCGATTTCGACCCTTCTTTTATCAATGCGGGCGACCGCACTCTGCTGTTTTTCTCTACTGGTAGATGGACCCGCTGGCCTCCCGTCGATTATCGAAAATCGAAACAGGAGCAGGTGGGTGGCCGCTCATTCACGATCCACATGCGGCAACTCCCGCACGATACTGATCACTGGAGTGACGCCGTCAGTATCGGCTCCGAGCCAGGCTGGAACAGCCGCTCCGACGGTATTCGATTATCCACCGGAGAGCTGCTTCTTCCAACGCACCGGCTAGAGCCGCAACCTTACGTAGCGAGTGTATTGATTTCGCAAGACAATGGAAAAACTTGGACTCGCGGTCCGGAAATTAAAACGCCAGGCATGATTGGTGCCGCTGAACCGAGCGTGGCTGAGCTACCCGACGGTAGTTTGATCATGGCACTGCGGGTAAACGATGGACGCATTTGGTTTGCTCGGTCGCGCGATCATGGCCGCAACTGGTCGCAGCCTGAACGCACGAAACTCAACGCCGCAACTTCCTCTTCGAATGTATTTTGCACTTCGGGCGGGCAACTCGTACTGACATACAACTCGTCATCGCCAGAACGAACCCAACTATCTTTGCGCGTATCGAAGGACGGTGGGAAATCATGGTCAGCTCTGTTGCCCCTCGTAGAAGTTAAGCAGCCGTTGCGCGATGAAGAAGTCTTCAGCCGGCAGGTGTGCTATCCCTCTGTCTGCGAATTAGAGAATGGCCGATTGCGAATTGTTTGGGCCGATATTGAGATGAGTGCTACTCGCCAGGCGGGAATAATCAAATCGGCCCTCGTACGTCTGTATCCGGATCGAAGTGGTTCGGAACGAAATCACTAATAAGCTTTGGCTTCCATGCCGATAGACAGCTCACCTTTGATCTCTGGGACGATGCTTTTTGTCGTCTTCACATGCTGGACATGCAATGCGACACCGCCGCATTTGGAAGCTCAGCGTTTGCCGGACTTGCCCACATCGCTCGGCCTGGCGGGGTCTTTCGCTGGCGTCTCTGCGGGAGCATTGATTGTTGCCGGCGGAACAAATTTCCCGGACGCACCGCCCTGGAAGCACGGCACGAAAACTTGGCACGACACGGCCTATGTATTAACGTCGCCCGAGTCGAAATGGCAAGAAGGATTCAAACTTCCGCGTCCCTTGGCCTATGGCGTTTCCATTACAATAGACCGTGGACTGCTGTGCATCGGTGGCTGTGATGATTCGCAGAACTATGCGGACGTATTCCTGCTCGAATGGAACGGGCAGACGGTAACTCATCAATCATGGCCGTCACTACCTAAGCCCACAAGTTGCGCGGCTGGTGCATTGGTCGGCTCGCGCATTTTCGTGGCTGGAGGACAGTCGGGGCCAAACCCCGTGACTGGGCCATCTCACTCATTGTTTTACATGCTCAATTTAGCCGATGAATCACCTCACTGGCGGGTGTTGCCGACATGGCCCGGTCCAGAGCGGTTTTACGCCGTCGCCGGCACGGATGGCCGTTCGTTCTTCTTATTTAGCGGAATTCGCCGCGTCCTCGACAAAGCGAATAAACCGACGCTTGAATATTTGAACGATTGCTATCGATTTGATCCCGCGACAGAGAAGTGGTCACGACTGACCGATTTGCCCCATGCCAACGCGGCAGTCGCCTCACCCGCCCCTTTTGTCCAGGGTTGTCTGCTGCTGCTGGGCCGCGGCGCCGATGGTGTCCATGTTGACCGCAGCCTTGAACATCGAGCTGCGTTCGGACGAGAAGTATTATGCTACGACGTTCGTACTGCGAATTGGAATACTCTTGCGCCATTACCCTTCGGCCGAGCGGCCGTGACTGCCGTCCCCTGGCGAGGCGCGTTTGTCGTCGCCAGTGGCGAGGCGAGCCCGGGCGTTCGTTCAAATCAAGTGTGGAGCGTCCGCTAGTTTACGTTTGGACTCAAACCAATGACGGCGGAAAGCAATGGCCAAGAAGTTTGCCCTAAGCGCTTTACTGTGCCGACAATCCTGCAACTTTCATGAATGTACTCGATACCTTTAGTCTGCGGGGCAAGGTAGCCTTGGTCACTGGTGGCGCAGGACTTTATGGTCGGCAGATCACCGAAGCGCTAGCGCAAGCCGGTGCGCGGACGTACATTGCGAGCCGGAATCGAGAACAAAGCGAGAAACTGGCCGACGAATTTCGGAAACTCGGCCTCGACGTGGAATACGCCGAGTTCGATCAATCGGATGAAGCAAGCATTGCCCGGTTAGAGCGATTTTTGTTCCTGGAAGTCGGGCGCGTGCACATTCTTGTCAACAACGCCGTGCTGCGTCCCATGGCTAATTGGTCGAGCCCCGCAGACGACTTTGCCAAGAGCATGGAAGCGAACGCCACCGGCATTTTCATGATGACCAGAACGTTCGGCGAGCATATGGCCGAACGCGGCGGCGGCAGCATTATCAACATTGGCTCCATCCAAGGTAGCGTCGGGCCGGATTTCTCTTTGTACGAGGGACTCGATTGGGAAACTCCGCCCGACTACTTCTTTCACAAGGGAGGGATGCTCAACTTTTCGCGGTTTGCCGCCGCGAAACTTGGCTCACGCAATGTGCGTGTCAACGTCATTAGCCCGGGCGGGTTTTTTGCCAACCAAGATCCACGATTCGTTGAACGATACAAGGCGAAGACCATGCTCGGACGAATGGCCAATTCGACCGATCTTCAAGGGGCCGTTGTCTTCCTCGCCTCGGATGCGTCGACATACATCACCGGTGCCAACTTGTTTGTCGACGGGGGTTACACCGCGATGTAGCCGTCTCGATGTCGCTCGCTCGATTTGCTGGCAGCTAACATGTACGAAATTAATTTTGATCATCGACAACTATCGCGGCGATCCTTTCTGCAATTCACGGGATTGGCGACCGCGCTTACTGCAGTTCCCGGCAAGTTGCTCGCAGAACCGGCGCGACTCGCGCTGAAACTTCCGCTCGGTCCGCAGGAATTCAAGAAGCGGCTTGCCGGCCCGATTTTATCCCTTCCTACGACTTTCAACGAAGATCTGACCGTCAATTTTGACGCCATCCACAAGATGATCGGCCGGGCGATTCGGTATGGTGTGCCGATTTTCGAACTGACGGCCGGCAATAGCAAATATCAGTGCTTAACGTACGACGAAATTAAGAGCGTGACGCAATCCATGGTGCAAGCCGTCGCAGGGCACGGCCTCACGATCGCAGCGACAGCGGGCTGGTCAACGGAACAAGTCATCGATTATGCAAAATACTCCCAAGCGCTGGGCGCAGATGCGATCCAAATTCTGCGTCCCGAAAAAGTCGACGACGAGGACGCCATTATTCGTCACTTCCAAACGATCAGCGCGAGCACACAGCTGCCTATCGTCCTGCATGGGCAATACTCGCAGCCACTGCTCAAGCGGTTGGCGGAAATCAAGTCGATCGTCGCAATGAAGGAAGACGGTGAACTGACGTATTACATAGATCGCATCATTACGTTTGGCGATCGATTTGAAATTTTTTCAGGCGGAGCCGAGAATCGCTATCTGGTCGGATATCCCTACGGCGCACGCGCGTTCTTTTCTACCTACACCGGATTTGCCCCGGACAAGCCTATGCAGTTTTGGCAGGCGATCCGCAATAACAATCTGAAGAAAGCAGTCGCCATCACGACAAAGTACGATTACCCGTTCATCCGCCGCTTTACCCACCCGTTCTGGCACGCCACATTGGAATACTTCGGCGTCGCGAAACGGTATATGAGAAAACCGTTTGAAACTCTCCCCCAAAATCAATTGGACGATGTGAAATCATTTTTCGATGGCCAAGGCATCCATCCGTCTGACTACGCCGCCTGAGTCAGTCTTGCGCACATCCCTCGCTCTTAGATTGCACGATCGAAAGAATTCGTATGCGAAAGGCAACCACCATAGCGGTCTGCATCCTACTCGTGATCGCATGCCGCAAATCACAAAGTAGCGCTCGCGGTGAAACAGCGCCGGACGCGAAACCGATTTCCGGCGCGATACGTTTAGTGCTTCCGCCGATGATCTACGCGACACCCGGCGTGGAGTGCAACATTTACTTCGACAACATCGTTCTTACTCTAAACGCCACGAATTATGCGTTTGATGCGGTTTCGCCGGTAGGACAGCAATTCGAGGAACGATGGACTTTTACACCCACGGCAAACG
>DASZZA010000236.1:0-3558 GCA_035545135.1 Lacipirellulaceae bacterium
GAAGTGATCGAGATCATGGAACGACTCGACGCCCTCGGGGCCACGGCAATTCTCGAAACAACAATCACCAATTGCCGACTTTAGTCGCTTAGCGTCGACCGCAAGGTCGAATCAACACCTACCGGCGCTAACTAGGCGATGTGCCAACGCAAAACATCGATGTCGTTACCGCCCATTCCCTCCAATGCGCTCCTTGCCGACCCACTTGCGGAGCGCTTCGGGAATCAAAATCGATCCATCCGCTTGTTGATAATTCTCCAGAACGGCGATCAGTGCCCGACTAATTGCCACGGCCGTGCCGTTGAGCGTGTGAACGAGCTGCGTTCCCTTCTCACCCTTGACCTTATAGCGGATGTCGAGGCGCCGCGATTGGTAGTCGGTGCAGTTCGATGCGCTGGTGACTTCGCCGTACTCGCCCGCGGTGCCGCGGCCGGGCATCCAGGCTTCCAAGTCGAACTTGCGATAGGCGGGGCCGCCGAGGTCGCCGGTGGCGATATCGAGCACGCGGTAGGGTATTCCGAGTCCGTCGAAGATTTCGCACTCCAGGTCGCGGAGGTAATTGTGCATGTCCTCGCTCTGGTCGGGGAGTGTGAACGCGAACATTTCGACCTTCGTAAACTGGTGCACGCGATACAAGCCCCGCGACGCTCGCCCGGCCGCTCCCGCTTCAGTGCGAAAGCAATGGCTGATCCCGCATAGCTTGATCGGCAGTTTCTCGGCTTCGATCACTTGCCCCGCATAGAGGCCGCCGAGCGTAATCTCGGCGGTGGCCACCAGGTTGAGATCGTGATTCTCGATGCTGTAGATTTGTGTTTCCGGCCCACGGGGAATGAAGCCGATGCCCTTCAGCACGTCGCCGCGGGCCAGGTCGGGCGTCACCATCGGCGTGAAACCTTCGCGCACCAAAAAGTCCACGGCGTACTGCTGCAGCGCCAATTCCAAAATCGCGGCTTCATTCTTCAGAAAATAGAAGCCGTGCCCGGCGACGCGAGCGCCGCCTTCAAAATCAATCAAATCATGCTGCTCGGCCAGCGCCACGTGATCCTGCACGGGAAAACCGAACGGCCGCACGTCGACACGGCCGTGACGCAGCTCCTTGCTGGCGTCCTCGCCGCCGACGGGCGCTTCTGGGTGCGTCATGTTTGGCATCGCGCTGTGGATCACGGCAGCCTCGGCCGCGAGCCGCTGCATTTGCTCTTCGATTTCCTCCTTTTTCTCACGTAGCCGCCGGCCTTCGTCCTTCCGTGCGTTACGTTCGGCATCGTCCTTCGCCTGCCCGATCGATTTGCTGACCAAGTTTGCCTGCCGCGAAAGCTCCTCGACTTCGGTCTGCAACTTTCGCCGCTGCGATTCCAAATCGACAAACCGCGCTACGTCGACCTTCACCCCGCGACGGTCGCAGTTTTCCTGCACGGCCTTCAAATTCTCGAGAATGAATCGTTTATCGAGCATGACAGTTATTTGCCACAGTGGACACAGAGTGCACGGAAAAATGAAAGAATGAACCGCGGCTGAACGCAGATGGACACAGATACCATTTCAATAGCCAGCCAGCACCCGTTTAATGTCGGGGTTAGTCAGCGATTATCTTTGGTTCAACTTGGCTTCTCTGTGTTTTCTGTGCACTCTGTGGCTAAATGTTCCTTTATTTTGAAGTCAGTTTCGCCAATTCTTCCCACAGCTGCGCGCTGGCGAGCGTCCCGCGGTGGTAATCATCGAGGCAGAATTTCTCGTTCGGGCTATGGGTATTGTCGTCGTTTTGGCCCCAGCCCAAAAGGAGAACGTCCGCGCCGAGCTCTTCGGCAAACGTGGTGACGATCGGGATCGATCCACCCTCACGGATGTAAACCGGCTCTCGGCCAAAGGCGTCTTTAATCGCCGCCGCGGCGGCTCGCATGTACGGGCTGTCAAGCGAGACCACAACGCCGGGCGCCCCGTGAAAGTCAATGAGCTCCATCTCAATCCCTGGCGGCAAACGCTGTTCGAGATACTTGCGCAGTGACGCCGAAATCTTTTTCGGGTCTTGATTCGGCACGAGCCGGAAGCTGAATTTCGCCCTGGCTCGCGCCGGCAGCACCGTCTTGGCGCCTTCGCCCTGATAGCCGCTCGTCAAGCCGTTGATGTCGCACGTCGGCCGCGCCCAGCGACGTTCGAGCGATGTGTACTCGTTCTCGCCGCTCAGTCCGGTGACGCCGAGCGACTTCATGAACTCCTCGTCTGTGAGTGGCAGCGATCGAAACTCGTCGCGCTCACGTTCGGTTAGCGGTACCACGTCGTCGTAAAAACCGGGCACTTGGATGCGGCCATTCTCGTCTTTGAGCGCCGTAAGCAACCGCACCAGCGCACCTGCAGGATTGGTAACTGCGCCGCCAAACGTGCCCGAGTGTAAATCCTGCTTCGGCCCGAGCAAGCGAAGCTCATAATATGCGATTCCACGCAAGCCGTACGTCATTGCCGGCACGCCGGGCGCGAATTGGCTCGAATCGCTGATGACGACCGTGTCGCACGCCAGCCGGTCGCGATTGGCCGACACAAACGGCGTGAGATGCTCGCTGCCGACTTCCTCCTCGCCCTCGATGATAAACTTCACCTGCAGCGGCAGCCTGCCGACGGCTTTAATCCACGCCTCGACACTCTTGACGTGCGTCAGCATCTGCCCTTTGTCGTCGGTTGCACCGCGGGCGTAGATATTGCCGTCGCGCACCGTCGGCTCGAACGGCGGGCTGATCCATTCATCGGGCGGCTCCGGCGGCTGCACGTCGTAGTGGCCGTAAACTAGCGCCACGGGCTTGCCCGCCACCGGCGACGACTCGGCGTAAACTAGCGGATGGCCATCCGTCGGAATCAACTCCGTCTTGAGGCCGCACCCCTCGAATTGTGATGCGACCCACTCGGCCGCGCGCCGAGTTTCCAAACGCTGGCGCGAGTCGGCACTCACGCTCGGGATCCGCAACAACTCAGCCAAATCGTTCTCAAAGGCTTTCCGCTGCGACTGAATGTAGGCTTTTACGGTGTCCATAAGATGGTGCTTTCTGGTTGTTCCAGTGGGCGTACAATATAATGCGCAGGTATCCAATACACCACTGCAAGTGGTAGTACGGATTGGCAAAGAGGTAGGGTGAAATCGCCCACCAACATTATTGGCATAACGAAGTAAATGGTGGGCCGTGCCCACGCTGCAAGAAGACGTATCATCCCCAGGTGCAGCCATGGACTCTGAAGAAACGGTCGTCATCGAAGAAGAGCAAGCACCCACGATGGTTGCCAAGCCCAAGAAGAAGTCCGACCAAAAACCGCGCGAGGTTCCTCGGTTCCATGTCGTACTCTGGGACAGCGACGTGCATTCGTACGAGTACGTCGAACGAATGCTCCGCGAACTCTTCGGCCACTCGCCCGAAGAGTGTCACAAAATGGCCGAGACGGTCGATACGAAGGGCAAGGTGATCGTCTTCACCACCACCAAGGAACTCGCCGAACTGAAGCGCGACCAAATTCTCGCCTACGGCAAGGACGACCTGATCCGCAATTGCGCCGGTTCAATGCACGCGACGATCGAAG
>DASZZA010000237.1:0-4077 GCA_035545135.1 Lacipirellulaceae bacterium
AGCAGTTGGGCCAGCGCCGACCAGCGGTACAGCGACCATGCCGTGAAGGGTTGCGGCGCGAATTCCTTCGCCACCGAGCCGCTGGGGAAGTGCCCGTTCGTGGCGAGATAGTTCTGTGCCGCAAGCCCGACCTGCCGAAGGTTGTTCGCACATGCCGTGCGGCTGGCCGAGCCGCGGCTCGCCTGAATGGCCGGGACCAGCAGAGCGGTCAACGTGCCGATGATCGCAATGACCACGAGCAGCTCAATCAGCGAGAAAGCGGCCTCGGATTGCGTTCGGCCAACCATGCGATGATTCCTAGCTCCGTCGCGAAGTGCGGCGGATTGCCCACAACGACATCAATCCACTCAAAACGAGCACAACCGACATCGGTTCCGGCACTGCCGATCCATTCAGCGCCGATCCGGAGCCGGGGGCCGAAACCGCTTTTCTCCATAGCACATAGTCGGCCGCATCAATGACGCCATTCGAATTCCCGTCGGCATTATTGCCCTGCGCGACGAACTTGCCGAAGTTCGCTTGCCACTTGGCGTAGTCCTGCGATCCGATCGTATTGTTGCCGTCGTAGTCCCCCGCTAACGTATTGAGCGACGGCGTATAGTCGATGCCGGCGATCGGCTCCAAGCCCGATACGATCGGCTCATTCGGCGTCGCATCGTTGTCGGGATCGATGATATTGCCGTCCAAATCATAGCGCCACAAAGCGCCGTTGTTGTCCGGCGGATTGGTCGAGCCCAATGCGGAAATCACGATGTTGCCATCGGGATCGAAGGTGATATCCGAAGGAAAGTTGGTTCCCGGCGGTGCGACCGGCGGGTTGATCGATGCGAAAAAGCTCGGTACGCCCGCATCGCTGACGCGGGCCACGTAGTTGCCCAACATATCGACCACCAACACGTCGCCGTTGGCCTGCGTCAGCATGGCGACGGGTGCATAGAACGGGCAGCCAGCCCCGGAGCAAGTATCGGTGAAACCCCACGTCGACTGCGCCCCATCATGAACGCGAATGATCTTTGCGTGTTGTCCCTCGGCCTGTGCGAAGCCATCGCCCACGAGCAAATCGCCATTCGCTGCGAACGCGAGTCCTTGGGCACTTGTCAGGCCGGTTGCGGCATAACCGAGGAATTGGCCGAAGTTCGCGCCGGCATGTGCATCGTACTTGCGAACATTTTCGCCAAAAAACTCGGACACATATAAATCGCCATTCGGCCCGAAGTCCAACTGCGCCGGCGCAAATCCCGATGCAAACGTGCCGAGCGCTGCGCCTGTTTGGCCATCGAAATACACGATTCTTCCCATTCCGGAATCGCTGACATAGATATTGCCGTCAGGGCCGACCGCGATTCCCGTTGGGAACGATATGCCCGCGCTCGTGGGAATGTCGTTGGGCAGCTTGTTTCCCTGCTCGTCGAAGCGAAATACCTTGTTGTAGTTATCTTCGGTTCCCGGTGCCGGCGTTCCATTTCCCGTCGTGCTCAGCCCCCAGAGGTCAGCACGACAGGCACCGTTGAATGGTCCCGTTAGCATGAGCGCGATTAAAAGGAAACCACACAAGCGTACCGGTATTTGGATACGTCGCCTCATCGCCCGTCCCTCTCAGAAGTGGTAGATCAATCGTCGGAAGTCGCACCCGCCCCGACGTGCTGATTCTTTGCCGATGCGTTTTGCGGCAAGTTAGGTTAGGTGGGTAGGCTATTAAGTGTAACGAAATGATTGGCGACACGTAAGCAACATTGGAGGGCGGGCCGGAAGTGGTACTGCTTGGATGAAAAAAGTATTTCTCTCGCTCTGCGAGAGGAATAAATATTTCGGGGAGCAAGATGACTCCTATCAACGAGTTGCCCAAGATTCGGGCAGGCAGATAAACATATCTGCCCCCACGGCGCGTCATCGCGCGGCGTTTTTCTGGTCCGGCTTGTGTTCGCCGTTGCTGCCGGGCCTTGCCAGATACTTGTCGAACCACGCGATCAGCGCTTGCGACGCATCATCGGCCGCTTTGCCGGAAAAGCCGTGGCCGGCACCTTTCATCACGATCAGGTCGCAGAGCACTTTTTCTCTTTTGAACGCGGCCATCATTCGCTCGCTGTTGTCGAGCTTCACCAGCGTGTCCTTGTCGCCGTGGATCAACAGCGTTGGCGGATCGTCGGGCGAAACGTGCAATAGCGGCGAAATGGATTCGGACAGTTTTGGGTCGAAGGCAAGTGCCGGAAATCTATCGGTCATCTTTCCGACCCATTCCCTCATATCGACCGGAGGAAAATACGCGACGACGGCCTGCACGCGGTCGCTCGTGCGATCGACTGGGTCCTTCGCGTCTTTTTCGCCGTCGTCGCCGGCAGTGCCAAGCATCAACGATAAGTGCCCGCCTGCGCTGCCGCCGCAGACGCCGATCCGGTTCGGATCGATGCCGAATTTTGCCGCGTTGAGTCGAATGAAGCGGACCGCCCGGCGCACGTCGGCCACCGCTTCGGGTACCTTGAACTGCGGAGCGCTCCCGTGCCGGACGATGAATACGGTGTAACCACGCTCTGCCGGTTCGGCGAAGTGCTTCAGTAATTCGTAGCCGGGCGCTTTCGGATCGATGAACGACGCAGGCGGCACCCACATCGAAAACCAGCCGCCGCTCATCATCATCAGAATCCCCGCTCCGTTCGGCTTCTTCGGGTGGATCACGTCGAACGTCAGCGCCATGCCGGCCTTGTGGCCGTAAACTACGTCGGGCGTAATTTTCAGCGCGCTCTCGCCAAGCGCCGTCGTTGGGCGAGTAACGCCAATGCAGATCAAACACACCACAAGTGCAATCGACAATCGCTTCACGGGAGCACCTTCGAGTGAGGCCGTCGATTCTAGGCGGTTTATTTGAAGAGTGGAAGCTGCGGCTCATCGGGGGGCGGCGTTGCGCCTAAATGCTCGTACGCACGAGCTGTTAACTTCCGACCGCGTGGTGTCCGCACGACAAGCTCCGATCGCAGGAGAAATGGCTCGACTTCGTCGACCAATGTATCCAGCGCCGCGTTCATCGTGTGCGCGATCGCTTCGACCCCGGCCGGTCCGCCGTGAAACACGCGATTGATCGTCTCCAGATACTTGCGGTCCTGAGCGTCGAGTCCCAACTCGTCGATTTCGAGCTTTTTGAGTGCGGCATCGGCAATGGGGAGGTCGATGTGCCCCGTCGCCTTGCTGGTGGAATAGTCGCGCACCCAACGCAGCCGGTTGTTAGCGACCCGCGGCGTGCCGCGGCTGCATCCGGCGATTTTTTCCGCGGCAGCGTCCTCAATCTCGGCCCGCAGCTTCGCGGCGTTGCGGCGGACGATCTCCGTCAGCTCTTCGATGCTGTAAAACTCCAAGTGCTCACGGATTTGGAATCGGTCGCGGAGCGGAGCCGAAAGCAACCCGCTCCGCGTCGTGGCGCCAATGACAGTGAACGGTCGCAGTTTCATGTTGACCGTCCGCGCCCCGGCCCCCTCGCCGAGCGTAATATCGACGCGGAAGTCCTCCATTGCCGGGTACATGAATTCCTCGACGGCTTTAGGGAGCCGATGGATTTCATCGATGAACAGAACCGAACCCTCCTCAGCATTGGTGAGGTAGGGCAGCAGGTCCTTGGGCGCCGCGAGCGCCGCGCCGCTGGCAATTTGCAGACCAACGCCCAAATCGCGCGGTATGCAGGTGGCAAAGGTGGTCTTGCCCAATCCGGGCGGCCCGTCGAGCAGAATGTGGCCCAGCGGTTCTTTACGCTTCCTTGCCGCGTCAACGGCAATCGCAAGACGCTCAGCCACCTTTTGCTGACCGACCATCTCGTGCATGTGCCGCGGCCGCAACGCGATCTCGTCGTCGCGCAGCTTCGCCCATGTTTCGGCGGATGAGTCGGGCTGCGGCTCGGGCAAATCAGCGGCGGTGATGATCGTTTCGCGCGGCATGGCGTATGCCAAACTCAGGCAGGCGTGCCACCTCGCGTGGCGCTGAACACCTGTACCCGGCTCCGCGCCACTATAGCAGAAAACGAAAAGCGGCGAAAACGCGATATGGGGCCGCTCACGCCCAGATTCGACACTGCTGAAGCGAATCGGCGACTAC
>DASZZA010000238.1:0-6291 GCA_035545135.1 Lacipirellulaceae bacterium
CACTTTGGATGAGCGCCCACTTCATCCATCCAGACGAATGCACGCCGGAAGCGGCGCACGCGTGCGCCCGGCTTGTGGATGCGGGCATACCGCTCAATTCACAAACCGTGCTGCTCAAGGGCGTGAACGACGATGTCGATACGATGCGTCAACTCATGCATAAGCTGTTGCTGATGCGCGTGCGACCGTACTATTTGTACCAATGCGATCCGATCAGCGGTTCGTCTCACTTCCGCACGTCGGTCGCTAAAGGACTCGAAATCATTGATGGCCTACGTGGCCACACGACGGGCTACGCCGTACCCACGTATGTGATCGATGCGCCAGGCGGCGGTGGCAAAATTCCCCTGCAGCCAGAGACGGTCATTGGCCGCGATGGCGACTGGCTCCTGTTGCGCAATTACGAGGGCCGCGAGTTCCGCTATCACGATCCGCTTTAGCACGGCAAGACCCGGATCTCGTTCGATACTTGACACGCCATGCACATCGGGATCACCTACGACCTCCGCTCCGAGTACATCGCCGACGGATATGGCGAAGAAGAAACCGCCGAGTTCGACCAACTCAGCACGATCGATGCAATTGATGCCGCGCTTTGCGAGCTTGGCCACCGGCCGCATCGAATCGGCCGTGCCCGAGACCTCATCAAGCGATTGGCTGCCGGCGAGCGCTGGGATCTAGTGTTCAACATCTGCGAGGGTTTGCAGGGCACGGCGCGCGAAGCCCAAGTTCCGTCGATTCTTGATGTGTACGAAATCCCCTATACATTCGCCGATCCCGCCACGCTGTGTCTTTGCCTCGATAAAGCGCTAACTAAAACTGTGCTGCGCGCCGTCGGTATACCGACTCCTGATTGGCACCTGGTACGCGAGGCGATCGACGCGTCGAAATGCCCACTTCCATTTCCAGTCATCGTCAAGCCGTTGGCCGAGGGAACAGGGAAAGGGATTGACGCGGCATCGAAAGTGAACGACGCGGCATCGCTGGTCACCGCCTGCAATAAGCTGCTCCAGCGCTATTGCCAGCCGGCCCTCGTCGAACAATTCGTGCCGGGTCGTGAATTTACGGTGGGATTGGCCGGTTCCGGCGGATCGGCCGAGGCGATCGGCTCGCTGGAAATCATTCTGCGGAGTGACGCCGAACCGAATGTGTATTCGTACGCGAACAAGGAAAAATCCGAGGAATTGGTAGATTGCCGCTCGGTAAATGCGAAGCGCGATGCGCTAGTCGCCGAGGCGGAAGCGATCGCACTGGCCGCTTGGCGCGCAGTCGGCGGACGCGATGCGGGTCGCGTTGATTTGCGGTGTGATCACGCCGGTCGTCCCCAAGTCCTGGAAATCAATCCCCTCGCCGGCCTGCACCCAACGCATTCCGATCTGCCCATGATATGGACCGCGGCCGGCCGGACGTACACAGACTTAATTGAGCGAATCGTACGTGAAGCCGGCCAGCGTGTATCAGCATTGTCGCTGCTGACGAGGTCATCGGTCGCCATTGCCGCGACATAGCGTAACCAATGCGTATTGCATTCTTGTACAATCGCTCCCTTGACGATCCGAGCCATGCGGCGGAGGACGACATTCCGGCTCGTTCGCCCGTCGTGGCCGCGCTGGAACGTTTGGGGCATCGTGTTGTACCCATCGCGTGTACGCTCGATTTGGCAAAGATGCGCCGCCGCTTGATTCGCATGAAACCGGACGTCGCATTTAACCGCGTTGAATCGTTGGGTGGCAGCGACAGCATGATGGCGGCCATCACGCTGCTGCTCGATTCGATGCAGATACCCTACACGGGCAACTCAACGGCGGCGCTAATCGGAACGGCGAGCAAAACCGTGGTGAAAGAACGGCTTGTCGAGGCGGGCTGGCCGACGCCGAGGTGGATTACCGCCAACGGCGGGACTCAATTCGTGGATGATGGAGTGCAGACCGCGGAAGAGAATCCGCCCGTAAATTCGCAACGACGATACATCATCAAGTCGGACCTGGAGCATGCTTCGTTCGGACTCGGCGATAGCTCGATCATTGGGCCCTGTGCGGAGGCGCACATTCGTAATTCAATTCGCGAGCGCGAGAAGTCCACGGGGCGTCGTCACTTTGCGGAAGAATTCATCGACGGACGTGAATTTAACATTTCCATCATGGGGGACCCGCCGCACGTGCTGCCCCCGGCGGAGATTGACTACACCTCGTTTCCGGCTGGCCAGCCGCGCATCGTCGGCCATGGTGCAAAATGGGATCCACTCTCGTTCGAATATCATAATACGCCGCGGCAATTTAATTTCTCCGCCGGCGATCTGCCGTTAATACGAAAACTCACATCACTTACATTTGCGAGTTGGAATCTGTTCGGCCTGAGTGGCTATGCGCGTGTCGATTTCCGCTGTGATTCGCAGCAAAGGCCTTGGATTCTTGAGATCAATACGAATCCGTGCATCTCACCGGACGCGGGCTTTGCCGCAGCACTTCAGCAGGCGGGTATCGGCTACGACGCCGGCCTCCAGCTGATTCTCGAGGACGCCATACGGCGTGGGCCTATTCCAATACTACCGCCTCATCGTCACCCAACGACCGTCCATGCATCGTAACAGCGTAAAAACCGACCAGGACCACAGAACCGGCGACAGCCAGACGCGCTGGTGCTTCCGCGAAGAAGTCGTCGCCTCGGACCGGGATGCTGTTCGTTCGATCACCAAATCCACCGGTTTCTTTCGCGAACATGAAGTTGCGGTTGCCGTGGAATTGGTGGACGAGCGACTAAATCGAGGCACAGCTTCCGGCTATTACTTCGTATTCGCAGAGTCTGATGGCGAAGCCATCGGCTACGCCTGTTTTGGGCCGACTGCGTGCACGCTCGGAAGTTTCGACCTGTATTGGATCGCGGTCCGTCCGGAGTTCCAGTGCCAAGGCCTGGGCCGGCTACTGCTGAATCAGGTCGAGCGCAAAATCGGTGCCGCGGGTGGGCAGCGAATCTATGTCGACACTTCCGGCCAGTTCAAATACGAACCAACTCGCCGCTTTTACGAGCACAACGGCTTCCACTGCGAAGCCCGTCTGGCGGACTTTTACGCACCGGGTGACGACCGACTAATCTACGCAAAGTTTGTAACGGCCATCAACACGTAGGCGATCCATTTTGTAGAAGCTGGAAACAATGCGCCGGCGCCGGATGACATGTTCAGAATTCTCGTCGATCCATGGAACCGCTCGAAATTCTTTCTTACTGACGCTTGTATATCACGAGCGCGGAACCGGGCTTCTTATCGATGCGCACTTCAACTCCCGCTTGACGAAGCTCGTGCCCACTCTGGCGGCGTGATTTCCTCGTGTCAAGGTCGGTTACCAGGTACGTTGCATGGGCATCCAGCCCGCGCAGCAGCAGGCGCGCACGATTGTATGGGCTCTCGGGCCGGCGCAACGCGACGACGACGCCGGCACCCTCGTCGGGGCGATCAAGTTGATAAGCCATCCATACGTCTCGGGCTTGTGAATAGCTGGTAAGTGGATAGTAGTCGCCATAGTAGTAATCTCGCAGGGTGAGGTACTGCTCGAGCGTGCGGCGGCACCAGTCGTATGGAAATGTTTTGGGAAGTTTTTGTGCCGGTACGTCCCCGGTGACTCCCCAGTTCACGCATAAACCGCTCGACATGCTGCTGCGGAATTCGTAATCATCGCCGGCGCGGTCTTCGCTTGTTGCATTGAGCGGCACCCATTCAAGCAATCCATACGTGTGGCATTGGTGCGCTATCGGGTCGCGCGGGCCGTCGGAGCGCCAGAACGGAGTTGCCCGACCAATCGTTTCAAGATCAATCCGCCGGCCGCCACTCGCGCAATTGTCGATGATCAAATGCGGGTGCTTTTTCAAAAGCTCGTCCCAGAAGGCGTACAGTCCCTCAATATGCCTCATCTCAGTAATCCCCTGCCGATCCGGCGCGTCCGATGCTTGCCACAGGGCAAGTGGGTCGATGTTGAAATCCTGCCGATAGCAGCCGAGCCCGAACTCATCGATGCGATCGGATATGAACTGCGTGAGGAACTTTCGCGCCTCCGGATTGCCGAGGTTCAGCAGCGCGTTGTCGCCACCAGCGCCTAACAACCATTTGGAATGCTCCTTGTACCACGGCGTACCGTTGAAAACACGTTCGGGCTCGAACCAAAGCATGAGCTCGCGCCCAGTCTTGCGAAGCGTATCGCTGATCGGCTTGAAACCGTGCGGATAAAGGTCCTTCTTCACCCTCCAATTGCCCACGTTCGTCGGCCAGCCACCATTGCCATACCATTCGGCGTCGATCCAGTAGTATTCGATGGGTAGCTTGTGCTCGACGATTTTTGCAATATTGTCGAGATGCACCTCCGCACTCGTGCCACCCCAATTGCCGCACGTGATGGCAGCAACAACCGGCTTGCCGTCGCGCTTCGGTCGATGATGAGCAAGGACAAACTGCCGCCACAGGTTTTGTCCTCGCCACCGGTCTCCTTGATAAAACATCAAAAGAATGCGCGGCGTGCGGATGTGCTCGCTTGGATTCAATGCAATCCGCGTATGTTCCTGGCCGATCTTGATGGCGACCGCGCCCTGCGAATCGGACGTGAAGTTGGCGGCCCATTCCCCCGTCCAACCGATGGCGACAATCAGGCCGACGCCGGCGCCCTCCAAGTTGAAGAAGGGCATCACCTGGCTCGACGACCGACCGCCGCCCGGTTGCAGATGGAATTCTTCACCCGGTTTTAACTCTGTGTCTTGAGGCGCAAAGTCGTCGAAGCTTGCCAGCGCGCCTTTAGACCAATGCAACATTGCGTTTCCGCTATGGGGGAGAAAGAAAGCGCTATCGAGCGCCTGAATTGATTCGACAATTTTGGACTTGGTTCTTTTCGTGTTTTTGAAGTGAGCCACCCATTCCACGGCCGGGTAGTCGCGATACACTGTTTCGTCGATCGTCATTTCCAAGCCTGATTCCGCGTCTTTCCACCTATTCGACCGCGAAGTCGACGAACTGATATCCTCGGCATCATTCGGGGTGCGGCTCGCGCGCGTCCAACGTGGCAACAGCGAATGGCTTGCCATTCCGTCCAGCACGAACGATGCAACGAATGGATTCGGTTTCGTTTGGCCTGCCATCTCCAAGTCTTGCAGTCGTACGCTAGCGCCACTCTTCAGCTTGACCACCGCGCCAGCCCACAGCGCTTGATCCCAGCCGCGGCCGTCGCCGCCGTCGTTCACGCGAATTTCGAATTCCGACGCGCCGTGGAGTGGCACGTCGATCGGCAGCGGGCCATCCTTTAACCTCAGCACTTTCGAGGCAAATACCTCCTTGCCGTCGACGAGCACGTGGAACGTAACGGAGCCCTCCCCAATGGCCGCCCCGCGACGCGTGTCGTCGTTGTTTTCCAGACCGATATCCGCCACAAACCGATCGCCGGGCTCACCAAGGCGCACCAACAAATGCTTCGTTGAGTTGAAGGCCAAACCTTGGGTATAGGTTTTGTCGCCTAACTGGAACGGTGTGCCGCGCCAGCTTCGCCCTCGCGAAATCCTGTCCGATACGTCTTCATACAGCAACTGCAGACTGGGACGAATGGTCGCCGGCGTCGCGGAAAAAGTTGAATTCACCCATTGATCGCGCAAGCGCATCTCGTCCGCAGAGGGCGTAACCGCCCAGCATGGCAAGATCGCCAATTGAGATAGAAGGAGCGCCGTTATTATCCGGAAGGTAAACACGGTTTTGGGCTTTGAAAAATCTATGGATGTGGGTTCAATAAAGACAACAACTGAATACCGGGTGACGACGAGGCGCAAATCGCAATCACGGCGCGCTGGCTTGGTCGAGCGCCGCAACTTGTGACGGAGTCAAAGTCAGTTCAGCAGCTTTGGACAGTTCTGACCATTGTTGGACACTAGTTGCGCTCGCGATGGGAGCGGTGACACTGTCGCGCTGGATGAGCCAAGCGAGCGCGATCGCCGCCGGGGCAATCTGATGCGCCGCAGCGATTGCATCGAGTGCCGCAAGGATTTGGAAACCTCGATCGTTGAGGTACTTTTTGCCGATACCGCCGCCTCTCACGCTCTTCCTCAGGTCGGCTTCGGAGCGATATTTTCCCGTAAGAAACCCGCTCGCGAGCGAGTAATAGCTGATGACGCCGATTTGGTGTTCCAAGCAAAGCGGCTCGAGTGCGGTTTCAAAGCCCCCCCGGTCATACAGGTTGTATTCCGGCTGGAGTGAAACGTAGGACGGCAGATGCTTGATCGCGCTCACGGTCAGTGCTTCGGCAAGTCGAGGAGCGTCGTAGTTGG
>DASZZA010000239.1:0-2739 GCA_035545135.1 Lacipirellulaceae bacterium
CCGCTTGGGAATGCGACCGGCGAGATACGCCAGGCGGCCGGCTTCACACGCAGCCTTCATCGCCCGGGCCATGCCGAGCGGATCGCGGGCGTGGGCGATTCCGGTGTTCAGCAGCACGCCATCGACGCCGAGCTCCATGGCGATCGTGACATCGCTTGCCGTGCCTACGCCCGCATCGACAATCACTGGGTAATCAGCATCGTCCTCTTTGAGATACTCGAGACAGATGCGGATGTTGTTGGGATTCAGTACCCCCTGGCCCGATCCGATCGGGCTGCCGGCGGGCATCACGCTGGTCGCGCCCGCCTGTTTGAGACGGCGAGCAATCACGGGATCGTCGGTCGTGTAGCACAGCACCTGAAAGCCATCGGCCACCAATCGTTCCGTCGCGTCAAGTGTCGCCACAGGATCGGGCAGCAGCGTGCGCTTGTCCGCCAGCACTTCGAGCTTCACCCAATCGGCGCCCGGATTTTCGAGGCCGAGCAGAATCTCGCGCCCCAAGCGGGCGACGCGCACGGCATCGTCGGCCGTGAAGCAACCGGCCGTGTTGGGAAGAAGCGTATACCGGCCAGTATCGATGAAATCGAGCAGGTTGTTGCCGGCCGCGTCGATCAGCCGTTCGCGGCGCACAGCGACCGTGATGCACTCGGTGCCACTGCGATCCAGCGCCTCGCCCATAAGCCTGTAGTTGGCATATTTGCCGGTGCCGACGATCAGGCGGCTGGTGAAACAGTGAGTTCCAAGGCGAAGAGCGTCGGTGCTGGCTTCCGTTGCTGATGACATAGTAGGTTACACGCGTTTTCTAGATAATTATGTTTATCGATGTAAACGATAGAAACGAAGAGACGTGGAAGGCGCAGGGGCATCGCATAGTAGCCTCGCTGTCTCCCCTTTCTATCCGCCACCGACCAGCGTTACCACCTCCACGCGGTCACCCTCTTTCAAGACCGTCTCGTCATGTTCGGCACGAGGGACGACTTCGAGATTGATTTCGACGGCCACGTGCGGCTGCGTCACACCTAACTGGCGGAGCAATTCCGCGATAGTCCGGCCGGCAGGAATTTCGCGGTCTTTTCCGTTGACCTGGATGTTCATCCATTAGCCTCATTGTGAGGAAGGCGATGTGGAGGCAGGAGTCTCTGGCTGATCGCGAACGAAAGCGGTGCGAAACTGCCGCACATCGAGCGGCCGAAACTCGCCATATTGAGTTTTACCGGCGGCTTGCATGCTCGAGTTCCAGGGAATCGTATAGGCGGCGACTTTGCCGGTGCTTGCTTCGGCAACATACACGATGCTTTGGGCGAACTGGAAGTTGGAAGCGCCGCGCGGCATGTTTACCGAACCGGTGACCATGAGGTAGCCCGAGCTCCGGCCGGCGCCGCCGAAATCGGATGCGATATTACGCGTGTAAAACGCATTGAATTTTCCGGTTTTAGGATTGATGACAGCCGCCCGCATGTCGCCAGTGAGAAAATCGAGGAAGTAGAGCGCTTCAACGCCGCTATCAACCAGCCCGGTGGCGATGGCGAACTTATCGATGCCATGCGTTGCGGACGCGTGCAGCGGCACGCTCGGCCAAATGCCTTCCAAATTCAATCCGATGATGAGGCCGATAACGATGCCCAAGCCCACGTAAGCCGACTTGCTTTGAAACATTTGGCTCATGTTTGTTTCTCCCATCGTCCCGCGACGCTGGTCGAATTGTCGAGACGACTGTTCTAACTGCATCCTAGCCACTCATGCAGCTTCGGGCCAGTCACTTCGTGGGAGACGTTTCACTGGCCGCCGGGGACGATGGCGCGGCCGATTTTTGTTGAGGTTCCGGTTTGGGGACTGGCGACTGTTTGGTCGATTGAGGACTCGCCGCCTTCGGGCTTAGCCGACCCTGCCCTTGTTGACGCGGGATAGGAATTGCAGTTCCAGGAACAAATTGAATAATGGGCGTGAAAAGATTGCCGTCGATGGCATATTGTTTAGCGTTAACTAGACCGTCCACTTTCACCTCCCCATTGACATAGACGTAGCCGATGGCGGGATGCGTCGGCGTAGCCTCGGTCCGACCGATCTTGGCGAGTACGCGTCCCGGCCCATCGTTTGTCGGCTCGCCTTCTACGACTAATTCCTCGCATCGTATGCTCTTCGTAATCGTGCGATCGACCAGCTTATCGCGCAACGAGACTCCAAGTGCGAGAAATAACAATGGGTAAACGACCCAGCGTTCGCGTTCTGTCATGATCGGCTCCGGTCTCCGAATAATCGATTGCGGATTGCAAACGAAAAACCGAAACCCGCAATCCGCAGTTGGAAATCACCGCATGTAAAAAAACCACCCGCAGGCCTGCCAGCCCGCGGGTGGATAGGAAGGGTGGCTAAAGGGGCTCGAACCCTTGACCTCCAGAGCCACAATCTGGCGCTCTAGCCAACTGAGCTATAGCCACCGGAGATAGGTGTCAGGTGCCGGGCTTCAGGTGTCAGAATTAGGGGCAACCGACACCCTGAAACCCGAGACCCGACACCTTTTTGTATCGTCGAATTTATTCTACGGCAAGCTCTCCATGTACCGTCGATATGCCGCGTCGAGGTCCGGATAACTTGCGCCTGTTGTGTTGCTAAGCGTCTGATCGCTGTCGTGACCGGAGTAGACGGCTTTCAAGTACTGCACCAGCGGCTCGCGGTAGCGGCCATGCTCGCCATCGATCAGGAATGCCGCGAGTCCGCATGATTCGCTATACAGCTGCG
>DASZZA010000240.1:0-2774 GCA_035545135.1 Lacipirellulaceae bacterium
TGCTCCAGCCGCGATGTCGATAAGTGCGAACTCTACCTCGTAGAAGGCGATTCGGCCGGCGGCAGCGCGGAAGGTGGGCGCCTGCGCGAGTACCAGGCAATCCTGCCCTTGCGCGGCAAAATCATTAACGCCTACAAATCGCGAGAAGATAAGGTGCTGGCCAACGAGGAAGTCCGTAGCATGATCAGCGCCGTCGGCACTGGCATCGGCGAAGATCAGGACCTCGAAAAGCGCCGCTACGGCCGCGTCATCATCATGACCGATGCCGATGTCGACGGCTCCCACATCCGCACGTTGCTGCTCACGTTCTTCTACCGCCAGATGCACAAGCTGGTCGAAGGCGGACACGTCTACGTCGCCCAGCCTCCGCTGTTCCGTGTTCGCACCAAGAAGGACACCTACTACGTGCAGACCGAGGAAGAAATGCGCAACCAGCTTTTGGAAGTGGGGTTGGCCGATGCCGTGTTCGATCCGGGCAATGGCCATGTCATTAGCGGCGACGCAATGTCGAAGCTTGTCCGCATGCTGGCCACCCTCGAGGAAGCCATCGTCGCCCTAGAGCGGCGCGGCATCAGCCTCAAGATTCACGCCGAGCGACAGGACTCCCAGGGCCGACTCCCCATTTATCACGTTTACATCGACGGCCGCGAAGAATGGTTCACCACTCGTAGCGACCTCGACAATTTCGTAGCGACACAGGAAAAAGAAACCCACGGCCAGCTCAACGTCGACGTCGGCCTCCCCACCCCCGCCACCGCTCCCCCCAGTACCAACGGCGAGCCCGATTTAGCGGGCGCAGAACGCCGCGAACGCCTCCGCATCGTCGAGCTCCACGAAGTCCGGACGATCAACACCATGCTTGCCGACTTGGCCAAACTGGGCTTCGACATCACCGCGCTCATCCCGCAAGAGCGCACCGGCATCGAAACGCCCCGCTACACGCTCCGCCGCGGCGAAATCGAAACCGGCCTCGAAGACCTCCGCGCATTACCCGGCGCGATTCGCAAAGCGGGCGAAAAAGTCCTTACCGTCACCCGCTTCAAGGGCCTCGGCGAAATGAACGCTGAAGAGCTCCGCGAAACCACGCTCGACCCGGCCAACCGCACCCTCCTCCAAGTCCGCATGGAAGACGCCTCCGGCGCCGACGATCTGTTCCGCGTCCTCATGGGCGACCAGGTCGAACCCCGCCGTGAATTCATCCAGAAGCACGCCCTGGACGTGCGGAATTTGGATGTGTAGTTACCGACAGGCGATTCTCACGCTTGCGCGGGCGATCCGAGCCTGTAAGGTGAGCTTCGATCACGGTCAACCGAGCCAGCAGTGCCGCCGTGCGTCCATTCCATCGCCGCCGACTCCAACACAGCAGCGCCGCAATGCCCGTGACCACGAAAACGATCGAGCCCGGCTCGGGCACGCTTATTAACGCCCCTGCGCCCGTCCCTGCCGTGGCATCGAAGTGAGAACGCCAAGTCGCGTAGTCAGTTGAATTCGCGGAGCCCTTGCGCCACAGCACGTAGTCGGCCATATCGACCGTGCCATCCAAATTGAAGTCGCCCGGCGTGTATTGCACGGCGCCCCCCGGAATCGTGACCGATCCCGAGTAGTCCGACGTATCGACGACGCCGTAGTAGCTGGGCCCGACGACGTACGGATACGCGTTGTTGCCCAGCGAATCGATCGTCGCGAAGTAGGCGTAGGTGCCGTCCGGAAAATCGGGCGTCACAGTCAACCGGCCATTGTACTGGTCCAACAACCCGAGTCCGGAGACGTACTCATAGTCCTCAACGAAGTAGCCAAGCGGATAAGTCGCGCTCACGTCCGGCCCCCATTCGTTCGAGGGCAGGGCGGTGCCGTCCGCGAGCGAGTGCCGCTGCGAGATGTTCCGCAATTGGTAGCTCGACGTCATCCGCGTGATGCCGCCGGTGCCGTCCGCATTCGCGTACCCGTACGGCCCATACACCGGAAAGCCGTCGAAAGCAAAACCTAACAGCGGCGAGAACTGGCTCGGGCTTACGCCGCCAAGCTGCGCCGTCAGGCTGGGCGAAAGCTGATGGTGGTGATAAATGCCCGGCACCGGATTGCCCATCGCGCCTTGCACCGGCGCGGGATGGCCGAGCGCCGCGTCGAATCCGTCCGCTTCCACCACCACCGCGTTGCTGTGCCAGATATTCTGGTTGTTGTACGAATGGGCGTCCTTCGGATTGAACATCGGCACGCCGTTGACCCACAACCCAATCGAACCCAGCGGCGTGTCCGTGTGAGCGCCCGTCGCCGCCTGTGGCGACCGCGTGAACCGCAATTGCCAGTTGCGATCGCTGGGATACGAAGGATTCCCGTCCGGGAACGGCCCCACATCATACGACGGCACGCCCGACGACTTCACATACACATAATCTGTGCTCCCCCACACCTCGTGCACATCCGCCGGAATCTGACTCACGTAGGAATTAATCGTCGCGTCCGTGCTGTGCCCCGTGGCGCTCGTCGTATTCAGTTGCCAACCGGTTAAATCGATCACTTGCCCCGACGCACTCGCCGCCTGCACCCAGACGACAATTAAACCCAACAGCAAAAGTCGAAGCCGTTTCACGAGATGCCCGTTCAATGAAGCCGATGCTGCTGGCAAAAACCCTACGCAGCCATTATCATTTGCGCGCTCAGGCTTCGCAACAATCCTGATCCCGGACTCGGATTAGCAGCCATGCCCGAAAAGAAGTTCAAAATCGCTGCCGTCGATCTCAAGCAGCTCGTCACGGGACACGGCGGCTGCTTCG
>DASZZA010000241.1:0-2012 GCA_035545135.1 Lacipirellulaceae bacterium
TCACGACCGGTCGAGCGCAGGCAACTGCGGTATGTGATCGGCGTCGAAGAAATTTCTGGGGGCGTCGAACGTCTATGCAAATTTTGACATGGGCCGCAGAGCCACCCGGCTGGTCGCACACAGCACTGTAGTGCCAAGAAGCAACAAGAAGACTGCATGCGGCTCCGGCACGGTGCTCGTCACGAGGCCGGTTCCATCCGTACCGAATAGAAATTGCACGTTGGAAATCTGCGATTCGCTAATTCCCGCGATGCCGGAGAACGTGAAGGTTAACGACTTTTGAATGAAGGGGAATTTGCTGCCGGCGAACGAAACATTAGAGCCATCGAACGTACCGGCTGCGACAATGCCGTAGTCGGGCGAGGAGTTTCCCAGCGAAATCGAGCCGCCATTGAATCGGCTGTTGAAACCGGACGTGGAAACGCCGTAGCTGGCTGGCGGAGTGGAGCCGAGCACATCCGTCCATGATCCGCTCAACGGATCGGAGGTATTCGACGCGGTCTTGCTTGTCCAGATGGCGCTACCGCTCGTAAGCGCGGTATTGGTGAGTGAAAGCGTGGGGCTCGCCGAATCAATGTCAAATGCGATGCCGCTCAAAGCGTTCCCTTGCGCCGCCGTTCTCGGAGATGTCGTGTTAGTAAGAACGACCGTGAGCGTATTGCCGGAAATGGCGAAACTCGCCTCGCCGCTGGCGTTCGCTGCCGCTTCCGGGTTGTTACCAGAGCCGCTGAAAAAAACGGCGGCGGAAAGATGAGCATGCGAAAATGAAGCAACAAAAAAAGCGAGCGCAGTCGACAACGTCAGACGCATTAGCAGACTCCCAGATGCCGTTCAAGGTGCAAACGTTCCCCACCAACGTTGTCCATTATAGCGTCCAACGACTTGGTTGTGCGACAAAAAGTCAGCAGTAAATTGGCCGTTTCATTTCGATGGAAAGTCACTGAGATACAACGAGTTACGTTTGCCGGTTATTCGTTATACCCAGCAAATCGCCGGTGCTACCTGGTCGGCGGAGTGCGTATGAACGATAGCCGATGTACCGCGTAGCCGTTCGAGACGCCCTCCGTCGTCCCAACCCGAATTGACTGATGATGAAAGACTTAGAGCTTCGGAAAGGGGACAGTCCCATTTTGCTCCGAAGACTCCGCAAAATTGGGACAGTCCCCGGCCATTTTGTTAGAAGCTCTTACTCAAACGCCGAACGAACTTCCTGAGTTATCGCCTGGCGGACGGTGAAGAAATCGGCCCACGGGTCTTTCTTGAGGTGGGCAAGCCGGCTTTGCAGGTTATCGATGTTGTACATGTCGGGGCGGGTATTGTCTGAGAGGTCGTTCCAAGCGATAGGCGTGGCGACTGGGGCGCCTGGGCGGCGGCGGGTCGAGTAGGTGGCGATGGCGGTCGCACCGCGCTGGTTGCGAAGGTAGTCGATGAAGATCTTGCCACGACGCTTGGCCTTGCTCATCGTTGCGAGATAGCGGTCGGGTGCGTCGCGAACCATTGCGTCGGCAACCGATTTGGCGAACTGCTTGAAGTCGTCCCAAGAGGTTCGGCGGTCGATGGGAGCGACGACGTGCAATCCTTTTCCGCCGGAAGTGCGGAGGAAGGTCGTGAGGCCGGCGTTCTCGAGCCGGCCGCGGAGATCGCGGGCGCCGTCGACCACGTCGCTCCAATCGGTACCTTCGCCCGGATCGAGATCGAACACCAGTTGGTCGGGTCGCTCGATGTTGTCTTCCCGCGCCGGCCACGGATGAATTTCGAGGACGCCCATCTGCACGAGCGCGATTAGGCCGGCGAGATCGTTAATCGCAACGTATACCTCGGTCTCGCGCTTCTCCTTGATTTTGATGCCGTGGAGCGCATCGGGCATCGTGCCGGTGAGGTGCTTTTGGAAGAAGCACTCGGAGGCGCGGCCTTCGGGACAGCGGACGAGCGTGAGCGGCCGTTTGACGATGTAAGGCAAGACCCAGTCGGCGATCCGCTCGTAGTATTTGGCCAAATCTCGCTTCGTAATG
>DASZZA010000242.1:0-4172 GCA_035545135.1 Lacipirellulaceae bacterium
CCAACCCGTAAAACATCGGGTCGCCATAAATCAGCAGCACCACCCGCTTCTCGCCCGCCTTCTCGATCGTCGCCACAAGCTGATTCAGGTCGCCGCTGATCACGTGCCGTTCGGCCGTCGACTTCGGCACCAATGCCAGCGTCCGGTCGGTCCCCAGCAGCACTTCCGCATCCGCAATCGTTTGGCGCACTCCGACCGTCACGGCTTCCAAACCGTCGTCGCCAATCCCAATGACGTGAATCTTGGCAGCCAAGGATGCGGGATACACGATGCGGGGAGCAGGGATCGAAAACAGTCCCTATCTCCCCTTGGAACAACGTACGAATAAAGGATTCACAGCGGTTGCCAGGCGCCCTGAACTTACCTCTCCCACAGGGAAAAGGTTTCAGTTCGGACGTTAGTATATCAGAGCGCAGCGGATTGGCTTAGCCCCAACGCAAGGGACTCGAACAAGATTGCCTTGCCCCTGTTCCCGGTATCCTGCAGCCTCCATGCTCATTCCGACACATAGCACCTCAATGCATGCGAATCCAACTCGACCGGCTCGCGGCCGAGTTTCGGACCGTTAGCTTCAGGATAGATATCCTCGGGCGAATCGGCAGCCGTGTTGATGAATTGACGCCACGTGAACGCCGACGCGGCTGCCGGTGGCGTGAATTCCTGCGGCTCATTGCCGGCGTGCAGCATGAACATGATCGCGCGGGCCGCCGGATCGCTAAGGCCGCTCGTGCCAAAGATGCTCGTGAGGCTGGGGCCATTCGCGTTCCAGTCGATCGGCTTCCCGTCGCGTCCGAACCAACTCACGTCCGGGAGCTGGTTGGGATTGGTGGCCCGGCCCGTAAGGAACGACCCCCGACGTACGTTCGGTTGCCGGCGCCGGAATGCGATCAACGCTTGCATGAACCGGAGCATCTCGGCGTTTTTCTCGGTCAAGCTCCAATCGAACCAACTGATCTGATTGTCCTGGCAATACGCGTTGTTGTTGCCCCGCTGTGTGCGAAGCACTTCGTCGCCGAACAAAATCATCGGAACGCCCTGACTCAACAAGAGCGACGCCATGAAGTTTTTTGCCTGCCGATGGCGAAGCGCCATGACGCCTTTGCGCCGCGTCGGACCTTCGACACCGTAATTGGCGCTGTAGTTGTTATTGTCACCATCGCGATTCTCTTCGAGATTCGCGAGGTTGTGCTTACGCTCGTAGCTCACCAGGTCGTTCAGTGTGTACCCATCGTGCGACGTGATGAAGTTGATGCTGTGGTACGGCCGCCGGCCGCTCGGCTGATACAGGTCGCTCGACCCCGAAAGGCGAGTGGCTATCTGGCCGGTGAGGCCGTGGTCCCCACGCCAGAATCGGCGAACGTCGTCGCGGTAGTGACCGTTCCACTCGGCCCATCGCTGGTTGGCGAATGAGCCGACCTGGTATGCGCCGGCGGCATCCCATGCTTCTGCGATCACTTTCGTATCGGCCAGCATTGGGTCTTCGGCAATCAGCTCCACGAGCGGCGGATTCGGTACGATCTCGCCGTGCCGGTTGCGGCTGAGAATCGACGCCAGGTCGAACCGAAAGCCGTCGACATGATAATTGTGCACCCAGTGGCGCAGGCAATGGAAAATCATCTCGCGGACGATCGGGTGGTTGCCGTTGACGGTATTCCCGCAGCCGGAGAAGTTCTTGTACGTGCCGTCGTCGTTCAACATGTAGTACACGCGGTTTTCCAGACCCTTAAAGCAGAACGTCGGCCCAGTTTCATTGCCTTCGGCAGTATGATTGAACACCACGTCCAGGATCACCTCGATCCCCGCCGAGTGAAGCTCACGCACCATTTCCTTAAACTGTCGTACCTGGTCGCCCGGCTTGTCGCCGCTCATATAGCCCCGATGCGGAGAGAAGAACGCAACCGGGTCGTATCCCCAGTAGTAGGTCCGAAACGGCTTCGAACCGTCAGCCTCTTCGATCGGGAACTCATTGACCGGCATCAATTCCACCGCCGTAACCCCCAGCGATTTGAGGTACGGTATCTTTTCAACGATGCCCGCGTATGTGCCCGGTTCCTCCACCTCGCTCGTCGCACCGCGGGTAAAACCCCGCACGTGCATTTCGTAAATGATCGTTTCCGACAGCGGCCGACGGAGGTGCCGATCTCCTTTCCAATCGAACGTGTCGTCGATTACCACGCATTTCGGCGGGCGAATCACGCCGTCGTCGGCAGGAAGAAAATGGCCCGCCAACGCTCGCGCGTACGGGTCGATCAGCCTGGCTTGCGGATTGAATCGCTGACCCTTCTTGGGCTCGAGTGGGCCATCCGCTTGAAAGTGGTACAAATGGCCCGGTTTAACTCCCGGAACGAATACGCTCCAAATATCGCCCCAGCGGTCGGTATCCGGATTGAATTCAATCAGCCGCTCCGGCTCACGGTCGTGCACATGCCGGTAAAGCAATACCCGCATCGCGGTCGCAGATTTGCTATAGACCACAAACTGGACGCCGCCGTCGCGCAGCACCGCGCCGTAGGGCAACGGGTAGCTGAACTGCAGGTGCGGCTGGGGCGGTTTGCGCGTCGTTTTCGGCATGACGACAAAAGCCTGACGAGCAAAAATGTTGCGGGCTAAAAAATTGGTAGCGGTCGTAAACATGGTGCAGTTGCTCGCGTCGAAAAGAGTCGGAAGTTGTCACCAAGCGCGATGGAGGAGTCGATCGGTAGTACCGATTAGGCGGCCCGCAGGCCGCACCGTATCGCGCTCACAAGCGTTCCTAACTTCGACACGCCGCATGTGCACTCTTCAATGCGCCGCCATCCTACCGCAGACCTTCGCCGGGCAGAATCCTTGTTTCCATGCATGTTGTCCGATTCATACTTAAAACCATATCACATTCCTATTCGTACTTCGGATCGCGGTACTTGGCGTGCGGCTTAAGCGGAAAATATTACGCAGGCCGAAATCCAATGTCCTCAATCGCATGGCCCCTTCCGGACCAACTGTCTTCACCTTTAGAATCGCGATAACCCATGCCCAATGCTACCTACAAAGATTCCGGCGTCGATCTGCAAGTGTACCGCGAGTCCATGTCGCGGCTGCCTCGCCTGTTGCGCCGAACCCATTCGCCACGCGTGCTGCCGGCCGAGGGCGGCTTTGCCGGGTTATTCCAACTTGATTTTTCGAATGGCCTCTTTGCGCGGAAATATCACGATCCCGTGCTCGTCTCCGGCACCGATGGCGTCGGCACAAAGCTCAAGGTCGCCCAGCGTGCCGGCCTGCACAATACGGTCGGCATCGATCTGGTGGCGATGTGCGTGAACGACGTGCTCTGCTGCGGCGCCGAGCCGCTGTTCTTTCTCGACTATGTCGCCATGGGGCGCGATGATCCGGCGCTGCTCGAAGCGATCGTTTCCGGCATCAGCGACGGTTGTGTCGATAGCGACCTGGCGCTCGTCGGCGGTGAGACGGCCATTATGCCCGATTTGTACCAGCCGGGCGACTATGATCTGGCCGGCTTCTGCGTCGGCGTCGTCGAACGGCAAAAAGTACTCGATGGCTCGACCATTACGCCCGGCGACGCCGTCATCGGCATCGCCTCCAGTGGTCTGCATTCCAACGGCTACAGCCTGGTGCGCAAGATCGTCTTCGATATTGCGAAATTGCACCTTGCTGACTTTGTCGAGCCGCTCGGCGCAACCGTCGGCGAAGCGCTCCTGCAGCCGACCAAAATCTACACCCGGGCTCTTCGTGGCGTTCTCGGGCACTACAAAGTCAAAAGTGTCGTGCACGGCATCGCGCACATCACGGGCGGAGGACTGTTTGAAAATCTGGCCCGCATTCTGCCGCCCGGCGTCAGCGTCACGATCGATCGCGGCAGTTGGATCGTGCCCCCCGTCTTTTCCTGGTTGCAACAACTCGGCAATGTCGATACCGACGAATTGTATCGCGTATTCAACATGGGAATCGGTATGGTCCTCGTCGTAAGCCCCTTTTATGCCGAGAGCATTCAACAGCAACTTGCGAACGCCGGTCTGCAGAATTGGCACATAGGGCGAGTGTTAGACGGCGGCCATGCTGTGCGCTGGTCGTGATTGTTCAGGGCTCGATGATACTGCGCGCGACCGGCTCGTCGACAACAGCCCTCAATTGGTCGGCGCGGCCGATGCGGTCGATTCGACAATCGACGCGCTGGC
>DASZZA010000243.1:0-4348 GCA_035545135.1 Lacipirellulaceae bacterium
CGAGGTGAGCACCGCGTAATCAACGTGGCGTTAAATTAACCAACAGTCGCGTGCTGCCAAATCTTTGAGCGCGACGTGGCACGATCTATAATGAGTCGTTAGTAAGTCGGTCAACAACTGAGTAATAGCGTTCACCCGAACAGCTTCCGGAGAGAGGGTCCGCCCTTGCGCTCCGGCTACTCCGCAAAAGGGGGGCAGTCGCTGAGGAATCCGTGGGATGGCACCACCCGCTCATACGGCAGTTGTTATTTGTACAGCTCAATGACATTTGATTCGGAATCTTCTCAGAATACAGAGCTGCATCAGACGGCCGAACGGCTGCGGCTGGCGCTTGCTGCAGGCCAGCTTGGCGACTGGAGTTGGGACGCGGCGACGGATCTGGTGACGCTTGGCGACCGTGCCTCTGAAATTTTTGGCCTTCCAGCAGAGCAACCTATTCCATGGTCGCAGCTGCGCGAACTGCTGCACGAAGATGATCGCGAGCGCGCCAGGCTTGCCGTCGAGTCGGCCTTAGAAAATCAAACCGACTACTGTATCGAATACCGCCTTAGGCGATCCACGGGTGAGCTAGCATGGGTCGTCGCGGAAGGCCGCGGAGTTTACTCAGCAGACAACAATGTTGTCGGCATGATAGGAGTTGTGCGCGATATCACGGAGCGTAAGCGCGCTGACGAGCTGCGCTATCGATTGGCCGCAATCGTCGATTCCTCGGAGGATGCCATTGTAAGTAAGACGCTCAATGGCATTATTATGACTTGGAACGCGGGCGCCGAGCGCATCTTTGGCTATTCGGCAGAGGAAGCCATCGGCCGGCCGATCTTGATACTCATTCCAAAAGACCGACAACACGAAGAGGACACAATCCTCTCCAAGATAAGGCGCGGCGAACGCATTGAGCATTACGAGACGGTCCGTCTCCGCAAGGATGGCACCGAGGTGAATATTTCTCTTTCCGTATCCCCGGTAAAGGACGACGAAGGAAACATCATTGGTGCTGCTAAGATTGCCCGTGACATCACCGAGCGCAAACGGGCGGAAGAAGCGCTGCGCCGTAGCGAAGCGGACCTCCGCACTCTTGCTGACTCAATTCCGCAACTTGTCTGGATGGCGCGGCCAGACGGTTACATTGTGTGGTACAACCGCGGCTGGTACGACTACACCGGCACAACGCCTGAGGAAATGGAAGGCTGGGGTTGGCAATCGCTCCACGATCCGGCTCACTTGCCCAAGGTGATGGAGCGATGGCGTCACTCGTTGAAAACAGGTAAGCCCTTCGAAATGGAATTTCCGCTTCGAGGCGCCGACGGCTCATTCGCATGGTTTCTTACGCGAGTCAATCCAGTTCGCGACGTCTCCGGGAAGGTCCTTCGCTGGTTCGGGACGAATACGAACGTCGATCATGTCAAACGCGTCGAGGCCGCGTTGCGAGAAGAAACTGGAGCGTTGGAATTGATCAATCAAACCGGCATTGTGTTAGGTTCAACGTTAGACCTTGATATGCTCGTCCAATCGCTTACAGACGCCGCGACAAAACTGTGCGGCGCGAAGTTCGGTTCGTTTTTTTACAACGTTGCCGATGAGGCCGGCGACGCCTATGGGCGTTACGCTATATCTGGTGCTCCACGTGAGGCATTTGAAAAGCTCGGCCATCCGCGAGCCACACCACTATTCGGGCCAATCTTTAACGGCGAGAAGCTTATTCGTAGCGGCGACATCTTACAAGATCCTCGCTACGGTCAAATGGAACCACATCATGGGTTGCCGCCCGGGCATTTGCCTGTACGAAGCTACCTCGCAGTACCGGTTGTTTCACGCACTGCCGAAGTAATCGGCGGGTTGTTCTTTGGCCATTCCGATCCGGATGTCTTTGACGAACGGGCCGAGCGACTCATCGTCGGTGTCGCCGCGCAGGCGGCTGTTGCCATCGACAATGCTCGCCTCTACGACAAGGTCCGACGTGCAGCCGAGGAGCGCAATCATCTCTTGAGCGCGGAACGTGCGGCGCGAAGCGACGCTGAACGTATTAATCTCATGAAAGATGAGTTCTTAGCCACTTTGTCGCATGAGCTCCGTACCCCTCTGAGCGCAATCCTTGGTTGGTCTCAAGTGCTCAGCATGGGCAAAGTCGACGAGCAGGAACTACGTGAGGGATTGGAAGCTATTGAGCGAAATGCGCGGGCCCAGACAGCTCTAATCGAGGACCTGCTCGATATGAGCAGGATTATCTCGGGAAAAATTCGACTCGACGTGCAATGGACCGAGTTGGCTCCCATCGTGGAAGCGGCGATCGAGTCGGTTCGCCCCTCGGCACAAGCCAAAGGCATACTGCTGCGCAAAATTCTCGATCCATTGGCGGGCCCGGTCGCCGGCGACCCGACCCGACTCCAACAGGTGGTCTGGAACTTGCTCACCAATGCGATCAAGTTCACTCCGAAGGGTGGGAAAGTCGATGTGATGCTCGAACGTGTTGATTCGCATTTGGAGATCACCGTCCACGACTCGGGCGTCGGCATCAAGCCAGAGTTTTTGCCTATGGTGTTCGAGCGGTTTCGCCAAGCAGATGCATCGACCACGCGTACTTATGGCGGCTTGGGCTTGGGCCTGTCGATTGTCAAGCACCTCATCGAACTCCATGGCGGCGCGGTGCGTGCAAAGAGTCCCGGAGAGGGGCAAGGGGCAACCTTCATCGTCAGCCTGCCACTGGCGCCCTTCCGCAGCGGAGAGATTCGTGAGCATCCGACCACATCGAAGCCCGGCCCGATCGACTGCGAGACCGTCGATCTTGCCGGCATAAAGGTGCTAGTCGTCGATGACGAACCGGATGCCAGATCATTAATTCACCGTGTGTTAACACACTGCCAAGCCGAAGTTATCACCGCAGCAAATGTCAACGAGGCCATGTCGCTTCTGAAGAAACACAGGCCGAATGTGTTGATTAGCGACATTGGAATGCCGGAGATCGACGGCTATCAATTTCTTCGACAAGTACGCCAGTTACCGCCCGATGAAGGTGGAAGAACGCCCGCGATCGCGCTGACGGCATTTGCGCGGTCTGAAGATCGTACCCGAGCCATGATGGCCGGATTCCAGGTGCATGTCGCCAAGCCAATCGAACCGCAGGAGCTGCTCGCCACGGTGGGAAGCTTAATCGGTCGCACCGGTGGTGGAAAAGTGATTCGGCGTTGAGGCATGCGTTGCAACTGGACGCGAATTTTCTTGGTTCGCCGAGGAAAACGTTTGACAGCGCCTGCCATTTTCATGAAAATTGAAGGACGTGGTCGCGCAGTTTCCGGCGGTGTTCCAGAAGCTGCCCGGCCGATCGGTCGGCATTTTCGGGACAGACGAGAGGAACTCGCGGATGCAGAGAAGTTTCGTTTTTTATGCCCTATTTTGCGGCGCCATCTTTGTCTTTCTTGGTTCGTCCCGCGCTCTAGCCGTTCGGAGTCGCGGCATCGATGTCTCGAACCACAACGGCTCGATCAATTGGACCACTGTCCACAACTCCGGGATAGACTTCGCCTGGGCTAAGGCCACGGAAGGCACCAGCTTTACCGACAGCTATTTCAACGGGGTAAACGGCCACAATATGAATAATGGTACCGCCGCTGGTGTGCTCATGGGCGCGTATCATTTTGCCCGGCCCGATCTCAACAGCGATGCGACGGCCGAGGCCGCACATTTTGTCTCCGTCGCTTCGCCCTATCTTACCGATGGATATCTTCGGCCGGTGCTCGACGTGGAAACAGGCTTTGGTCTCACCACGACGGCTCTTTCCAATTGGATCAATACTTTTTGCAGCTATGTGACGAGTCACGCCGGAGCAGACGCGGATCCACTCATTTACATGAGCAGTAGTCCGGCCGGCAGCGAAGTAAATTCGTCGGTGACCACCCACCCGCTGTGGGTCGCAAACTATCCTTCGAACGCTGAAGACCCTCCGGCTCCGACCGGCAATCCGCCGGCCGGCACCGGAGTCTGGTCGGATTGGACATTCTGGCAATACAGCAGCAAGGGTACCAGCGCGACCGTCCCGGGCATTTCCTCCACGTATGTGGATCTGGACGTAGCCCACGGCGACATCAATTTTGTTCAGCAGTTCGTGATCGGCGGGACAGTGCTGCCGACCTCGTTCGAGCGGTTCGATGCCAACGGCACAGCCAGCGGTTCGGGCGTGGCAAGCAATGGCAGCTATACGTGGGAAGCGGCGGGCTTTAGCTCATCGGCGGCCGGCACGGATCCTGTCTCTTGGAATGATGGGAACTTTTTGCGATTAGCGGCAGGCACCGATGCCGGTTCGAAGAATTACACGATCACGGCAAATTCCGACCACACGTTTGCCGGCATGTAT
>DASZZA010000244.1:0-4106 GCA_035545135.1 Lacipirellulaceae bacterium
GCTCATTTGAGTCTCCCCTTTTGGCACTTGTTAAATGCTACGCCAGCGCCGTAGCGCGGCGAGCGTGTTTTCGATGTCTGGCGGCAGCGGCGCTTCAAATTGCATTCGTTCGCCCGTGGTTGGGTGCAAAAACGCGAGCCGATGCGCGTGTAATGCCTGGCGTTCGAGTATCGGATGATCGGTTTCCATGTCCATCGTGGAAATATCCTGCCCGATTTTACCTTTGGGAATCAATTCCAACTCGGTAATTTTAGCCCGGCCGCCGTAGAGGCGATCGCACAGCACGGGGCAGCCGATGTGAGCCAAATGGATGCGAATTTGATGGGTGCGGCCGGTCTTGGGCCGGGCGCGCACGAGCGCAAACCCATCGAACCGCTCGACGACCTCGTACACGGTGACGGCGGGTCGGGCATCTGGATGCGAGCGTCGGATGGCCTTTTTTTCGCGTTGGGTGGGATGTGGGCCGATTGGCTCGTCGACGACATCGCGGTCGCGGTCGAGCATGCCGACCACGATGGCCAGATACTCTTTCTCGACGGTGCGCGATTTGAATTGGGCGGCGAGCGCGTCGTGCGCCCGGTCGTTTTTGGCGACGACGATCACGCCCGTCGTGTCGCGATCGAGGCGATGAACGATTCCGGGGCGAGTGGGGCCGCCGCGGCTGCTCAGCGGGCCGAAATGATGGGCCAGCGCGCTGGCTAAGGTTCCCTCCCAGTGGCCCTTGGCGGGGTGGACAATCATGCCGGCCGGCTTATCGACGACAACGATCGCATCGTCTTCGTACAAGATTGACAGCGGGATTTCCTGCGGCGCTGGGCCCTCGCGCGGTACTTCGATTTGATCAACAACGACGAGGCTGCCCTCGCGCAGCCGCAGCGACGGCTTGCAAGCGGTGCCATCCACGCGGACGTGGCCGGCGTCGATGGCTCGGCGGACGAATGCCCGGCTGAAAGCGGGAAATTGCTGGGCGAGGAAAACGTCGAGCCGGAGTCCCGCCTGCTCAGGCGCGACGGTAAGACGCTGAGGCCACGATGAGAGATGGCTGGACAGGGATCGTCACGACTACTTTGCGGATTTTTCCGGAGCAGGTACTGCGGGCGTCTTTTCGGCCGGCTTGCTCTCGGCGTTTCCGGCATGCGTATCGGACTTACTTTCCTTGGCGGCATCGCTTTTCTGCGATTCGTTTTGCAGAGTTTTGAACAGTGTATCGAACGCGTCGCCGGAGGCTTTGCCCCCCGCATTGCCGGTTCCCGAACTGGCGCCGTTCGGCAACGAGATATCGCCGGGAGAGAATTGCGGCGACTTGCCGGGCGTGCCGGGGCCATTGGGCGCCTTGGGCTGGGGAAGTTGGGCGCTCGCTAGCCAGGTGTACGTTTCTTGAACATCCGGTTTGGCAAGTCGTTTGGCTTGCTCCTGTGCGTAGTTGGCGTATGCGCCGGTAACTTGCTGGTACTCGTCGCGGGCCTTATCGAGGTGATTCTGCATTTCGTAAATGCGCGCCAGCCCAAGTCGTGAGCGATTGATCAGATGCTCGTCTTTCGACGTCTGGATGACGCCCTGATACGCGCTGGCGGCGCGTTCGAGCGCGTCCATCGCGGCTGTTCGCTTGATGAAATAATTGAGCGATGCGGTGTACACTTGACCGTCGGCCCACGTCACGTCTGCGACTTCCTGCATCCGGGTGCCGGGATAGTCTTGTGCCGCTCGATGGATGTCGTCGAGCGTTGACGGCGAAAAGAATCGTGATGGTGACGCAAGGACCGCGTTATTGTAGGAATTCCACGCTTCGCTTCGCCTAGCGGCCGACGTGCTCGAAATAAATGACCAGATAAGGAATGCGACGGCCAGCGCAACGATCACGCCGAGGATCATGGACGTATAGGGCCGGCACCGCTCGATATAGCCTTCGAGCCGCTGGGCCAAGACGTTTGTTTCCAGTTGGTGCCGATGAGCGGATTTCATTACGTGACCTTTTACGAGGCGGCAGGACAGGCAAATTGGTCAGCCGCCGGGTGATTCTGAAGTGTAGGTGCGTGGGAAGATAATCGTCAAGGGCGGCTAGCGAGGCGCGGCACGCGTCGATAGGTTGGTACGTGCTGTGAGCGGCAAGAAAGAGACAAGGAGACAGGGAGACACGGAAACAAGGAGCTTTGTGTGGCGACTAATTTGTTCCTTGTCTCCGCAGATGCGTATCTGGTTGTCTTGCGTCCACTTCGATCGGCTTTGAAAGAAACCGTAGGGGAATGGAAATCCAATGGCTGCCGCGCTCAATGCCGCTCAGATCGAGGCCGTGCGAACGCTCAAGGGACCGCTTTTGGTGCTCGCCGGCGCTGGCACGGGTAAAACGCGAGTCGTAACGTATCGCATTGCGGAACTGATCCGCCGCGGCACGAAGCCGGAGCGGATTCTGGCGGTCACGTTCACGAAGAAAGCGGCGGGCGAAATGCAGCAACGGGCGGGCGAGCTGCTCACGCGAGGGCGAGGAACGCGGTTGGTGGTATCCGATAAGCAGCGGCGTGGATCTCGGAAGAACGCATCGCCGTCGCCTGAGATTTCGACTTTCCATTCGCTCTGCGTTCGGATACTTCGCCGCCACATCGAGCAGCTTGGCTATCCGCAGAAGTTCGTCATCTGCGATCGCAACGAACAGGAGAGCCAGGCCCGCACGGCGCTGCGCGAGTTGCGCGCGCCGAGTGCAGCTCTGTCGCCCGGGGACATGCTGGCCATAATCGGCCGCTGGAAAGCGGCAGCCATGCGACCGGGCGATGCGATTCAGGCGGCGCAATCGGAACGGGAACACTTGGCGGCCGCTGCGTACCGACGTTATCAGGATAATCTCAAGCGCACGGGCGCCGTTGACTTCGACGACTTGCTTTTGCTCAGTGAAGAGCTGCTGTCGACGTTCCCGGCCGTGCGGCGCACCGAAGCGCGTCGTTTCGATCACGTGCTGATCGACGAGTATCAAGATACGAACCGCAGCCAGTATCAGATCGTGAAATTGCTGGCGGCGGGTCACAGGAATTTGTGCGTCGTGGGGGACGATGACCAGTCGATCTACGGTTGGCGCGGCGCCGAGGTGACGCACATCCTGCGCTTCGAGCAGGACTGGCCTGACGCCAAGATCGTGCGATTGGAAGACAATTATCGCTCCACAGGGGCGATCCTTTCGTATGCAAACACGCTTATCGCGTTCAATCGTCAGCGACACGAAAAGGTGCTCAAGCCAGCGCGGCCCGGCGGCACGCGGCCGGCCATTTTGCAATGCCAGGACGAAGCGCAGGAAGCTGAGCGAGTCGTAGCAGGCATTCGGCAACTTGTGGAGAGTGGCCGCGCACAACCGCGCGAGATTGCCATCCTGTGCCGCACCAACGAGCAGCCGCGTTCGTTCGAAACGGAGCTGCGGCGGGCCGATGTGCCGTATGTGCTGATTGGCGGCATGTCGTTTTTCGATCGCAAGGAAGTTCGCGATATTCTGTCGTACCTGAAAGTGATCGAGAACCCGCACGACGAGCCGGCGATGATGCGGATCGTCAACCAGCCGCCACGGGGCATTGGTAACACGGCACAGAAACGGCTGTATGAGGAAGCGACGTCGCGGGGGAAATTCTTGTGGGACGTGCTGCCCGATGCGCTCGTGATCGACGGTGTCGATGCGAAAACGGCGCATGCGGTAGCAGCGTTTCGTCGTCTCATTGAAGAATTTCGCAATCTGGCGGCGAAATCGACAGTCGCGCAAATTGTGCACGCTGTTCTTGAAAAGACGGCCTACCGCGATGCACTCGTCAAACAATATCCGGACCCGACGGAACGCGAGACGCGGTTGGCATCGCTCGAAGAAATCCTGAACGCCGGGGCGAACTACGACAAAAACCGCCGTCGTGCGTCGCCGCCGAGCCTATCGGGCTTTTTGGACGACATGTTGCTGAGCGAGCGCGACGACAGCGAAGAAAAGGAATCGCAGCTGGCCCGCAACGCCGTGGCGCTTATGACGCTACACAGTGCGAAGGGTTTGGAGTTTCCGCACGTCTACCTCGTGGGCATGGAAGAGGGAATCCTGCCGCACAAACGTTCGCTGGCAATGGAAAACGATGCGGCGATCGACGAAG
>DASZZA010000245.1:0-5358 GCA_035545135.1 Lacipirellulaceae bacterium
CATCTACTCGCTGGTCATCTCGTGCCGTCGCCACGGCAAAGATCCGTACGCTTATCTGCGGGACGTGCTGTCGCGGCTGCCGTCGATGACGAACCAGGACGATCTCACGCCTCTGACCCCGGCCGCTTGGCAGCCGTCGTAACTCTCATCGTTACGATCAGCGGCGCTGCGTTGCTATCACAGTTACGCTTCCAGCCGACGCGTAGCTCTCATCGTTACGACCGAGTCAAGTCCCAGCTCAGAGGCACTCCGGCGGACGCTTACGTTCATTCGGTGAATAGTGCGGAATAGGCCGCCGTGTCTGATTACCAACCCGATCTCAACAGCTCACCCACTGAGAAACGGTTCAGGACGTTCGAGCACGTCTCCCAATCGGCATCCACCACCTTGCTGTACTTCACGTCGAATGGATTGGTGGTCGCAGCGGTTCGATCGATCAGCTCACGCGCCTTGGCCTCATTGTGCTCTGCGATTTCTACCCACACGTCTTGGAGGGTGTCGGGGATCTGCCCGAACAAGGTGTGGATTGCTTGCAGCCGGTCTGAGAGCAGCGTGTGAACACGATCTTCGACGGATCCGCGGTACCGCAGGTTTGCGACCCAGACCTCATTCCTGAGCTGTCCGATTCGCTGAATACGTCCTTTCCGCTGTTCAAGCCGAGTCGGATTCCAGGGAAGGTCGATGTTGATGAGCGTGCCGAGACGTTGGAGGTTGAGCCCCTCAGACGCGGCGTCCGTGCCGAGCAAAATTCGCAGCTCACCTTCGCGAACACGTTTCTTCAGCGTCTCGCGATCGCAGCGTTGGAAGATGCCGGCGCGCCAGAACCCAGAACGCGTGCTCCCCGCGTAAAGGCCAATGTCCTGTCCAGCAAACGCCGGGTCCTTCGCGATCTCCGCTCCGAACCACCGCACCGTGTCGTAATACTGGGAGAACAGGATGCAGCCGAGGTCTGCCCATTGGCCCTCAGCGTCCGGCCTTCGCCCGAGCAGGTAGCCCAGAACTGATTCGAGCTTGGGATCCCGGTTGCCTGCTTGGCGAAGTAGATCCCTGACGCGTTGCAGCGACCCGATTTCTTCGGCGCTAAAGTCTCTAAACGCGGTGTTCGCAGCTTCGGCTTGGTTCGGTCCCCAGAGACGAACATCTGCTTCTTCATCCGCATCGTCCTCTTCCTCGTCGACGTCCGCCATTCCATCTTCGCCGAGCAGCTTCAGCACCGTCCTAATGCCCGCTTCCATGGAACTGCCGATTCTTCTCAGGAGCAGTGTTCGAAAAAATCCTGCGCTGCGGACCCGCCGCTTGAGCAATTCGCAAAACCGTTCTGCCTCTTGGTACGCGTCGTGAAGATACCCGCTCAATACGACTGCACTCTCGGGATCTTCTCCGAACAGCCGCACCGCGACCTTCGGCAGGAAGTACTCACCGGTCGCTGGGTTAATGGTGTTTTCCAAGTACGCACGTGTCCGCCGGACGATGCAGCGGAGCAGTGGATTGAACGTCGCGCCGTAGCCTGGCAAAATGTTATTCGCGACCGTGACTCGTCGTAATGCGATGGGTAGGGTGTCGAGTGTTTCCGATGTGAACTGCCACTTTGTATCCGGCGCGTTGAGTCGCGTTCTGATCTTCTCGAACGGCTCGCCTTCGGGTCGTGACGGCAAGGGATCTCTGACATACTCCCAGCCTTCGTGGTCGACGAGCGGCACCCGTACTAAACCGGTCGCCACCGCGAGGCAGTGGCTCGCCTGACTCCACTTACTGGTGCGGGTCGCACCACCCAATACGCCATCATTGCCGTGCGAAAGAATATGCAGGAGATCCCAAGCCTCGATCGGGTGCAGTTGTACCGGTGTCGCGGTTGCAAGGAGCATGCTCTTTGTGAGCGGGCCGACTTGGCGAAGGAAGGCCATCAGCTTGTTTGGTTCAGCCGGCTGATCGACTTCGTCCTCTGATGCATCAACCCGAGGCAGCGACCGACGCCGGGCCCGATGGGCCTCGTCGACAATCACGGACGTGTAGCGACGCGACAGAAGCGAATCGATTACCTCGCGCTTTCCTCGGACCACGAGACCTTGCGATACCAGTCCAATCCGCCGCGGACATTTAGCCAACGAACGAACGTCATCGGCGGGGTACTCAATCTGGTTCTCATCGATCCAGGCAGACCCCGTCCATCGAGCTGATGGAAGCTGCAACAGTTCCATCAATTCGCCCTGCCATTGTTGCAGGAGCGGTTTGGGAGCTAGGACGAGAATCGGTCCTCCGGTCGGGTCGTCCACCGCCATCAGCATTGCTGCCATGGCGAGCTGAACCGTCTTACCGAGACCCACTTGGTCGGCGAGGACAAGACGTGCGCCCCCCAACCGGTGTCGTTCAAGCGCCAGCCGGGCGAAGTACTTTTGGTGTGGCCAAAGTCCCTGGTCGCGCCGGTACACGGGTGTTTCTACCGCCGCAGATGCCGCGGCGTGATCCGCGTCGGTGGATTCCTTCCATTCGCCGGGCTCAATAACGCGGCGCGACGCGATGCGCTGCACGTCCTGCACAATGAAGGGACAGCAAGAAAGATCGACCGCACGTGGATCATTCCACAACGCATTGAACTCTTCCTCCACCCATTTCACGGATTCCGGATCGTCGTCCTCCCAGAGCAGTTCGTAGTTTAGCTTCCACGCGGATTTACTCTCGTTTACGCTCCCCATGAACGCCGTCGCCGTGCCATCTGCTCGCCGAATCACACCGGCCTTGCCGTGAATTAACCCAAACGCCTCGTCCGGCAGTACGCGAACCGTCAATTTGCCGCTCGTGAGCGCAACGAAGAGGGCACGATACCGCGGTATCGCGGTCGGCGGAGCATCCTCGGGCTTTCCCTCGCACCAGCTTCGGCGTAGTGCAGCTTGAGCGGCCGCCGCGGTGGACAAGTCCTGAGGATCGCAGTCCGAGTTGCAGATGATCCGAATGGGACCAGCGACCCCATTGAGCGCTTCCCCGGCGATTTCGAACAAGCTACTGCGGAAGTACCCTGCAATTCGGTCGTAGCTGACTGCCCCCGCCAGGCGCTGCTGAAGGATAGCCTGATGAAGGACGACCCGCCGGCTGGAGTAACGCTGGATCATCGGCTAAGCTTCGTCGTTGCGCAGTCGCCCCGCGAGAACTCGTGCGGCGTTAGAATCGGCAGTCCAAGCCTCCATCCCAGTTGCATTGCCGAGCCCGGCGAGCCATTCCAGAAGACAAAGAGATCGCTCGCGAAGTTGCCAGTAAACCGCCGGGCCGTAGGTGTCGCGTAGATACTGACGCCCGAGTTCTGGATTATTGTCCGCCGCGACGGTCTCTCGAATGGCGAAGAGAAGATGGCGCAGAGAGGACGACGCAAACGGATGCGGCGCCGCAGACGCAACACGCCCGCGACGGGCCGGCATGGCCGCCGTTGGTGCGGAGCCCGTAGGCGACGCGAGCAATGCGGCTGCGAAGCCGCTCGGCGTGTGCATGGACACACCGTTCGCCTTATCAGCTTTGAGGAGTGGGCGAATGTCCGTTACGCCGAAGCCTCGTGCTAGCTCCTCATACATGCCCTTTCGGCGTTCCCCGCGACTTTCGATGTCGAGAGCGCGGAGGTAGTATCGCTCCGCCAATGTCAGTTCACGCCACGCATAATCGAGGCCGCGTGGAATCAGGTAGTCGCACGCAATACCGAGAGCACGCTCGATCACGGATTGGAAGTCACTCTTCTCCCCGCGTTCGCGAACGGCAAATACCTCGTGCTCCACGTCCCGACCATCGATTGTGCTATAGCTGGTAAGCACCTTCAGTGCGGCCGCGTACGCGGCAAGTTGGTAATCGGCATCGTTGAAGTTCGGCTCTGTACCTTCATCCAGTGCGTGCATTGAATCGATCTGCCGCTTCACCTCGTCTTCGACCAACGGGAAAATTTCATCCATGAACCCGGATTCTACGGCGGCTCGCTTCCGTAGAACCAAACACACAGTACCTTGAACGTAGCTGCCCTTCTTGATTCCAGCTGCGTCAGTTTCTGTGCTTATCGTCCATGCGGCAGTCGCCTTCAACCCAGCGGCCCACAAGATCATCCCAAGGTCTGCCCATACGGCAGGATCTTGGTGTGTGAACATGACCACCTGTGCGCCGTTGTCCGGCATGTGACGCACCAGATTTTGGTACACCTCGACCATTGTTCTCCGGAACTCTTCTCCGTCCCCGCGTACCGCTAATTCCGCGCGAGAATCAATTACGGCACCGGGGAAGATCCGCGGCATCTGCTTTTCGTACCATGCGAGATAGAAGTCACCCAGCTCGTGATAGTTCACAGCATCGGCGTAAGGCGGGTCCGTGATCCACAAATGGCAAAGACTATTTGCTTCGCGTGCGTCGACAATCCGGACCTCGTGTGCAAGATCTGAGATCGTAGTATCCTGTGTGGGTAACGAACACAGCGTGCTCTCAACGTTCACCAAACCTCGTACGCCCCAGTTCGCTAATGTATTCAACGCCTGGTTGTAGAACGTCTGCGCAAAAGCACCAATGCCTCCACTGGCCGCGAGATTCGGGATCCATCGGCATAATTTCGAGTTGAAATCGCTTGCTGAGCCTATGGCCAGCAGCCATGCGGCTACAGAGTTCCGATCGTTTCCAACGTTTTGATCGAACAGCTGCGCGATCAGGCCAAGAGTGAGCAGCTGTCGCGGCGCAAAAAGATGGTGCCAATGCGTCCAGCCGCGCTCGCGGATTGGCTGGTCCGTGTTGTAGCCAGGAGGAATCGGTTTCGAAGGGATATAGCCAGCAGCTTGCCAGGATGAAAATCGTTCTGAGAGAAGCTCAAAAACACGCGACTCACGCGCCATGTCGTGCTGTGTGGGAGCGGCGTACCTTCTAGTTCCGTTCGGGTCTATCCACCTGATGCAATACAGGCGCTCCTGGAACACATCATCGCTTCTGGGCACAAGGTCAGAGGGTGACCAATGGCGCAGTCCGTTCGGACCTCTGAGGCTTTCAATGGACCAAGTGCGATTGGGATTGAGTGGATCAACCACACGGCCGTCGGAAACCGTAGCGCCTTTTTTCGCCTGGCTATCATCCTTCCCTATATAGAGCGCAAATTCATCATCTGACGCTACGAAAACGCGAGGAATTAGGTGCTCACTTACACCCTCTCTCGTCCACTCGACTACTATTTTAAACTTTTCTGAGACGACCCAACTTGGCGCCAGAGGTATGTAGTAGTCGCAACCCTCAGGCTTAACCTCCGCACAATAGAGAAACGCCTCGGCGCGTTCGCCGTCTTCATTATGTTCTATCCGCCATTCGTTGAATAACTGGTTGGCCTGATGAAAGACTCGGGACTGTAATGATCGG
>DASZZA010000246.1:0-2141 GCA_035545135.1 Lacipirellulaceae bacterium
TCGGCAAGCGCCATCGGTGCGGAGGTTCGGGGCGCCGCCGGCGACCGGCTGGTATGGATCGACGCCAACGGAGAAATCGAGAGCAAGGCCATTGCAAGCAATGACTGGACCACGACGCTCGGGGGATCCGACAAGTGTGCAACCTTTGTACGCGCCGAAATCGTCGCCGAACGGAGCTATGAGGAACTCTACAAAATCGCTGAGGCGGCGCTACCGGAAGCGCCTATGGTCGAGCAGATCATCCCGATCATGCGGGCGCAAAAGATACGCCGCGCCATCAGCAATCCAATCTATTTCGGGCACTGAGACAAATCTGGCTACAGATTGACTCGACACTCGGTCCATCTGTATGTCCGGAAACGCCAATCCGGGCTTCCTCACACAGAGGGATACCCTCGATGAGACGCGATCACGGCGCCGCTCCGCTTGCAGTCCAGCCGCTGAAGCAAACGCGGCCGAGGCCTCCAGAAAGCTTCTGCCTCCGAAGGCAACAAAAGCAGGCCAGTTGACCAGCGTGGCTGTGCCACTTGTGCTTTGCCACGGTGCCGCCCGCTGCCAACGCATCCAAACTCATTTCGCCGTGTGCGACCACGAGAGTGGCGCAGAAAGCAATTCAGATGTTCAACGCCCTCATCGACTGGTTCGACCGGCACTACTCTCCCATAGCCCTAGCCAATGACCCGCGGCCGCCGGCCGGGACCCTGAATTTCGTTGGATATTTCGTCGGACAGTTCCGCACGGCGGTCATTATCCGGCTGGTGACCGTTGCAATCAGCTCACTGACGGATGCGATGCTGCCGGTATTCGTCGGCGTTGTCGTGGGGCTGCTGGCGACCACGAACCCCGGTGAGATGTTTTCGAAAAACTGGCAGGTACTCGTGTTGATGCTCGTCACGGTCGCGTTCGTCCGGCCGCTTGTATCGATCCTCGACAAGTTGATGAACAACCATGCCATCGAACCAGCCTTCATCAGCCGGATACGCTGGCAGAGCCACTTTCACGTGATACGCCAAAGCTGGACGTTCTTTCAAAACGATTTCGCCGGGCGCATCGGCAACAGGGTGCTGCAGGGCGGAGACTCCATCGAGATCGCAGTGAGCGGAATCCTCGATGCGGTCTGGTACGCGGCGGTGTTCGTCGTGGTCGCCGTTGCAGTGCTCGCCCGGCTCGACATCATCCTTCTGATACCGGTCCTGTTTTGGCTCGCGCTCTATGGAGTGCTCTTTTGGGTCAGCATGCCGCGCATCTCCCGGCAGTCAAAACTCGCATCGGAGGCGCGGTCGATCATGACCGGCCGCATTGTTGACAGCTACACCAACATTCAGACGCTGAAGACATTCGCGTCCGCTGCCTATGAGGACAAGTATGTGGCCGATTCCGTGCTCGAGCAGACCGCGCAGTATCGGCTCTTGATGCGTGAATTCACCTATATGTGGTCGGCTCTCTTCATCCTGAACACCGCGCTTGTGGTCTCACTGACGTGGCTTGCACTGGCGGGCTGGAACAGTGGGACGCTCTCGGCGACCGTGGTAGCGACTGCCGTGCCCTTTGCCCTCCAGATCATGAATATGTCGGGCTGGTTGCTGGAACGCGGGTCTAACATTTTCCGTCAGTTTGGCACCGTTCGAGACACGATGGAAACGGTTGCCCAGCCCATTGCACTCACCGACACGCCCGGAGCGCTGGATCTGGCTGTGCGGGCAGGTGAGATCACCTTCGACAATGTCAGCTTCAATTATTGGCGGGGCAGGCAAGGCACTGTGATCGAACATTTTAGCCTGCGTATCGCTCCCGGTGAGAAGGTCGGGCTGGTCGGCCGGTCCGGCGCGGGAAAATCAACACTGGTCAACCTCCTTTTGCGCATGATTGACGTGGAAGCCGGGTCCATTCGCATAGACGATCAGGACGTGCGCTCAGTGACGCAGGAGTCCATTCGCGCCGCTATTGGCCTGGTCAGCCAGGATACATCACTGTTGCATCGTTCGATCCGCGAGAACATCAAGTATGGACGTCCCAATGCCACGGACGAAGAGATGATCGCGGCAGCAAAGCAGGCAAAGGTTGCCGATGTTGTCGCCGAACTCAGTGATCATATGGGTCGCCGGGGTTACGACGCTCACGTGGGCGAGCGTGGCGTAAAG
>DASZZA010000247.1:0-7101 GCA_035545135.1 Lacipirellulaceae bacterium
GTTGTAGTGCTGCATGTCGGCGCCGAAGTCGCCGGGCCTGGCGATCCCGAGAATCGCGTTCATGTTCGCGCCGTCGAGGTAAACCAATCCACCCCGCTCGTGTACGGCTGCGGCGATGTCGTGCATCTTCGGCTCGAATACGCCGACGGTGTTGGGATTGGTGATCATGAACACGGCGATTTGGTTATCCAGACGGCGGCGGAAGTCGTCCATGTCCAGCGTGCCGCTCGGCAGCGTCTTTACCGTAACCGTCTCAAAACCAGCCATCGTTGCACTGGCTGGATTCGTGCCGTGGGCACTGTCAGGCACGAGCACCTTCGTTCGCTTCTCGCCGCGGTCGCGAAAGTAGGCGGCTGCCACCCAAAGAGAAGTCAACTCACCGTGCGCCCCGGCCGCAGGCTGCAGTGAACACGCATCGAGTCCGGAAATCTCCTTCAGATACTCCTGGAGCTCGTAGAGCAATTGCAGCATGCCTTGTAGCGTCTCTTCTGGCTGATATGGGTGCACGTCAGCAAAGCCCGGCATCCGGGCAATTCGCTCGTTCCGCTTCGGGTTGTATTTCATTGTGCATGAACCGAGCGGATAGAAGTGCGTATCGACGCTCATGTTGAGCTGCGACAAGTTGACAAAGTGCCGCACAACTTCCGGTTCACTCAACTCAGGCAGGGCAGGGGGCGCAGCAGCGAGCATTCCGGCTGGTAACAGTTCGTTCACCGGCCGCTGAGTCACATCGCACTCTGGCAGCCGATGCGCACGGCGGCCGGCCTCGGAGAGTTCAAAAAGAAGTTTGGTGTCGCGGGTGTTACGCATGCTTAATTTGCAAGTGCGCTGATAAGCGCATCGATTTCTTTCTTGGTGCGTTTCTCGGTGACTGCGACAAGGACGCAATCCTTCAATTCTGAATACCCCGGACCCAGCGGCACACCGGCGAAAAAACCGGCATCGAGCGCATTGGCAAGTAGATTTTCAACTCGATTTTGCCGGTCGCGGATGACGAACTCTTTGAAAGTTGGCGCACGGAACGCCAACTCAAAACGGTCGTTCTTGCAGATCAGCTCGGCGGCGTATCGCGATTTTTGCAGGCACAGGTTGGCCGTTTCGCGAAGTCCCTGTGGGCCGAGGAGCGCCAGGTAAATTGTCGCCCGCAGTGCGAACAGGCCTTGGTTCGTACAAACGTTGCTAGTCGCCTTTTCGCGGCGGATGTGTTGTTCGCGGGTTTGCAGCGTGAGGACGAAGCAGCGCTTGCCGCGGCGATCGACCGTTTCACCCGCAATGCGGCCCGGCATGCGGCGGACCAAATTCTCGCGGCACGCCATGATGCCAAGATACGGGCCGCCGAATTGCATCGGTGTGCCGAGCGTATGCCCTTCGGCCACCGCGATATCGGCCCCCCAGTCCCCCGGCCGCTTCAGCAGGCCCAAACTGATCGGATCGAACGACGCCACAACCAACGCGCCCGCATCATGGCCGATCGTGGCGAGCGATCCCGCGTCCTCGATACATCCAAAGAAGTTAGGTTGCTGTATCAGAACGCATGCGGTCGCGTCGTCTACCGCAGGGGCCAAGTCCTGGGGCGAGATAGTGCCACCAGGCGTACCAATCGTGACTAGCTCGACCCCCAAGTCTTTCAGGTACGTGGCGACCGCCTGACGATACTCGGGATGTACGCTCGCCGCCGTCACAACTTTGCCGTATCGCTTCGTGCTGCTTACGGCCATCAACACTGCTTCGGCCGCTGCACTGCCGCCGTCGTACAGACTGGCGTTTGAAACATCGAGGCCCGTAAGTCGCGTAATCAGCGTCTGATATTCGAACACGACCTGCAAATTGCCCTGACTAACCTCGGCCTGATATGGTGTGTACGACGTGTAAAATTCGCCGCGGCTAGCGATCTCGTCGACCACGGCCGGGATGAAATGGTCGTAACTGCCGCCGCCAAGGAAGCATACTTTCGAGCCCGCGTGCTCATTCTTCGCCGCCAGGGCCGCCATGTGTCGAGTCAGTTCGATTTCGGTCATCGCGGGCGGAATCGCGAGCGGGCGCTTCAGGCGCATTTCGGGTGGGACCATCTCGAACAGCTCCGCGATCGACCCCGCTCCGATCGCGTCGAGCATAGCGGCTTGGTCTTCAGGGGTATTGTAAATATAAGGCATGGGAAGTAGGTCAGGCTTAGGCCTGACACAGCCGGTCAACAAAACCTGTCAGGCTAAAGCCTGACCTACTCAATGGGATTCTTCTTCGCATTGCTTTTGATACGCCGCGTAATCCATCAAGTTTTTAAGCGCGGACTCATCAGTAATTCTGACTCGCGCGATCCACCCCTCACCGTAAGGGTCATTGCTCAGCAATTCCAAGTTGTCCGGCAACTTATCATTGACGGCTGTCACCTCGCCGGTAACCGGCGCGTAGACGTCACTGACGGCCTTGACCGATTCAACCTCGCAAAATGACTCCTTCTCCTTTACCTGTCGGCCGACCTTAGGTAACTCGATGAAAACGAGGTCGGTCAGCGCTTCGATGGCAAACGCCGACAGTCCGATGGTCGCGACCTTCTGGCCTGAGTCCTCAGTCACAGCGACCCACTCGTGCGTTTGTGCGAATAAAAGATTTTCTGGTTTCACGATATCTCCTTCATGCTTACTTGGCCACAGAGAACACCGAGGACATCAGAGACATCAAACAACGAACCGCAGATGAACGCGGATATGAAGCCGACTTTCATTCCTATTGAAGAGAATATCTGCGTCTATCTCCGCTCATCCGCGGTGCGAATCTGCCTTCTCTGTGTCCTCTGTGGCTAAGTTTTCTTTCCTCGCTCGTAAAACGGCAATGGCACCACAACCACGGCGCAATGCGTGCCTCGGATATCAACAGCTAGTTTCGTCCCGACGGCATGCGCGCTGGGCCGGACGTACGCCATCGCAATCGGTCGCCCGAATGTTGGCGAAAACGTCCCGCTCGTCACCTCGCCGACAACTTCGTCACCCTGCAACACCGGGCAGCCTTGCCGCGGCACGCGTTTGCCGTCCACCTGCAAGCCGACACGCATTGGCTGCGATTTGTCCGCCGCAAAACGCACGAGTGCTTCACGCCCGACGAATTCGCGGCCCTCTAGATTCACGGCAAACCCCAGGCCTGCCTGATACGGGTTGATCGTCTCGGAAAGCTCGTGGCCGTACAGCGGCATCGCGGCTTCAAGACGGAGGGTGTCGCGCGCGCCGAGACCAGCGGCCATGCCGCCGAGACCGGTTGCTTTCTCAATACATTGTGTCCATATCCGCTCGCTCGCCTCCGCGTCGCAAATGAGTTCGAAACCATCCTCACCGGTATAGCCCGTGCGACTCAACCAAACCTGATCTTCCCCGAAGTATGCAATGCAACATGTGTAATATCGCAGGCGGCGAACGTCGTTGGGTAGGCGATCATCTGTGATCGAGACCGACGACGCGATTACGTCAATCGCTTTAGGGCCTTGTACCGCAAGCATCGCGGTTCCCCGACTGATGACATCGCCGAACGAAAATGTGGATTCTCTATGACGTTCATGCCAAGCTACTTCGTGGCGCTTCACCCAATCGACAACTTTCTGATGATTGCTCGAATTCACGACCATCGAAAACGCGTTGGGTTGTGGTATCCCGGCGTATATCAATACATCATCGAGAATGCCGCCTTGCTCGTTACATATAAGCGAGTAGCGTATTCGCGTCGCTTTCATATCGTCGACGCGGCGAGTCACGATGCTATCTAGGAATGGCACCGGGACATAAAACTGCAGCCGGCCCATGTGGCTGATATCGAATACTCCGACCGCATTTCGCGTAGCGTTGTGCTCTTCGGCGATCGACGTGTACTGCACCGGCATCGACCAGCCGGCAAAATCGACCATTCGGCCGCCGTGGGCGATGTGCCAATCGTAAAGCGGCGTACGGAGCAATTCAGTCATCTTCGTCGGGCCAAACGGTGTCGCCGGAGTGAGCGGTCTCAGTTGTCAAAGCGCGACCGCATTTTAATGGTTGCATCCCGAAGTGTCAGGGGGCCACGCTTCCGGCGAGTAACAGCACGTATACGACAGAATCTGGAATCGCGACGCCGAAAGTGAGATACTTACGGAGCACCACGCAGGTTACTTAATTGCACGGGGAATTAATATGCGCTGCCACATAGCTCTTTTTTTTCTGTTCTCTTTCTCTTTCGTATGGCACGGTACCGATTCGATAGCTGCCGAGAACTGGCCCCAATGGCGCGGACCGCTTGGCACCGGTGTTGCTCATGCCGGCAACTATCCCGTCACGTTTTCCAACACCGAAGGCGTCGCTTGGAAGGCCGACCTTCCCGGACTCGGTACGTCGACTCCTGCCGTTTGGGCGGATCACATTTTCGTCACCTGCGGCATCAAAGGCCAGGACGGCATCGTGTGCTACGACATGAAGGGCAAAGAGCTCTGGCACCACGTGTTTGGTCCCGAGCGAGCAGCACGTAATCGCAATGCATCGGGCAGCAACCCGTCGCCCGTGACAGATGGTCAACGGCTTGTCGTCTATTACAAAAGCGGTACGCTCGCTTCTCTCGATCTGGCAGGTCACGAAAAGTGGAAGACAAACCTGCAAGACCGGTTCGGAAAGGATACGCTGTGGTGGGACCTTGGCACGTCGCCCGTTCTCGCGGATGGACTCGTGATCGTCGCGGTGATGCAAGCCGGCGATTCGTATCTCGTCGCGTTCGATTTGAAAACCGGTGATCTCGCCTGGCGTACACCGCGCAAATATGAATGTCCTGAAGAATCGGACCAAAGCTACTCCACGCCGCAGGTCGTTCCCATGGGCGGGAAAAATGTGATCGTCACGTGGGGCGCTGATCATCTGACCGGTCACGACGCCGCCACCGGCAAACTGCTCTGGGAATGTGGCGGATTCAATCCAGATCAACAAGCGAACTTGCGGACCATTGCTTCGGTCGCCGCGTCCGACACCATGGCGGTCGTGCCGTACGCTCGCGGCGCATCGCTGGCCGGCATACGCCTCGGTGGCAATGGCGATGTGACCAAGACGGCTCGCGTTTGGGAGAAAAATGGCCGAAGGCTGAGTGCCGATGTGCCAACGCCGGTTGTCGCCAACGGCAAGGTATACCTCCTGACCGATGCCGGTCACATCGATTGCCTGAACCTGCAATCGGGTGAGGTGCTTTGGTCGGCCGATTTGCCGCGCAATCGCAACCGTTATTATGCGTCGCCCATCTTGGCCGGCGACAAGTTGTACTGCACGCGAATCGACGGCGTCATCTCAGTTGGCCGCGTGAGCGACAAGGGCTTTGAACTGCTCGCCGACAACAACGACATGGGCGAACGCATCATCGCCACGCCCGTGCCGATCCGCGGCGGCCTTTTGATCCGTGGCGATGATCACTTGTTTTACATTGCGCCGAGACACTAAGTAGCTATAATTGTTCGACAGCGATATAGGAACCGAGAGTAACATGACGACCGAAAAACTGGACGAGCTTCACAATGTGCGGCCGTTTCGGCCTTTCACGATCCACCTGGCGGACTGCACAAAGCACCGAGTGGTATCGCCAGGGTTCTTATCTCGAACGCAGGGCGGGCGAACAGCTTATGTGAGTACCGGCGGAGAGCATACGGCGATCATTGACCTGCTGCACGTAACGAAGCTTACGATCGGAAATGGGACGAACAAACGCCGCCGATCGCGAGATGGATAGCTACGCCTTCCGTTTCTGCCGGCGTTCGTTTTTGCCAGGGCGAATTTTCTTTTTGCGACCTTTCGGCTTCGCGGTCGTCTTGCTGCCGCGCTTCCCGCGGGATGTTGCCGGCGGCTTGACTCGTGCCCGCTTCGGCCCACCCGCGCGGGCCACTAGTCGAAAATCGAGCTCCCGGGTGTCCACGTCGACTCCCGCCACCGCGACGCGAATCGTATCGCCTAGCCGATAAGAGTTGCCCGACCGATATCCGGCAATCACATGTCCAGCCCGATCGTAGCGGTAATAGTCATCGGTGAGGCCGCTGATGTGCACGAATCCTTCCGCTGGTATCTCAATGCCAGTGATAAACAGGCCGTAACTCTCGACTCCCGTAATCACTCCGTCCATCTCCAGGCCGATCTTGTCGGACAAATAAAGCAGCAGCTTTACCTTGTTGAGTTCGCGTTCGGCATCAGCCGCGCGCTGCTCCCGCTCGCTGCAATGGTCGCCCAATGCGAGCAACTGATCCAGTCGCTGCTCCGGCTTTTTGCGTCGATTGAGCGCATCGATCAGCCGATGAATGGTGAGGTCGGGATAACGGCGGATCGGTGACGTGAAGTGACAATAGCAATCGCTCGCCAACGCATAATGTCCTTCCTCCTCCGGACTATAGTTGGCCCGCTGCATCGACCGCAGCGTGGCGTAATTTATGGCATGTTGGCGCGGATCGCCTTTCACAGCATCAAGCAGCTTTTGAAGCTCAAAGCGGTTTTCGAGGTTCTCCACTTCGTAGCCCAACTCGCGAACGAACTCCGTCAGCACACGCATCTTCCGCGGATCCGGGGTCCCGTGGACTCGACGCAGAAAAATCAGCCCTGCCCCCGCCAGTTTCTCGGCCACCGCTTCATTGGCCGTCAGCATAAATTCTTCGATGATCTGGTGGCTCTCCGTGTTTTGCTCGAGATGCGCGCCAGTGACGCGGCCATCAGCATCGAGGTCGATTTTCATTTCCGGCATCGAAAGCTCGAGCGCGCCGCGCTGAAACCTTCGCGCGCGGAAGATCATCGCCAGCTCGTGCATCCGCATAAGCAGCTCATCGACTTCATGCGATAAATCACGAAACACGCTTTTGGGATGCGACTTTCTGCTGCCGATATGAATTTCGCGCTGCTCTGGCGAAAGCTTTTTGGCAGCCAAATACTCGTCCACTTCTTCGTACGTGAACCGGCGCCGGCTCTTGATCGCGCTTTTGAACACGTCGGTGGCCACGTGGGCGCCTTCCTCGGTGAATTCCATCATCGCCGACAGCGCGTACCGCACCTTGTGCGGCTGCAAGCTGGCCAGGTTGTTGGAGATAATCTCCGGCAGCATCGGAATCACGCGATCGGGCAGATACACACTGGT
>DASZZA010000248.1:0-2957 GCA_035545135.1 Lacipirellulaceae bacterium
CACGAACGTATATCCCAGGCCGATTTGCGCGAGCACATTGATGAAGTTGGGCGACTGGTTCGGCTCGCTGATCGACATGATGAGGACGCCAAGTGCCACGAGAACGAACGATCGCCACACGGTATGGGCAATGAGGCGTGCGCTGCTCTGTCCTCGCCGCCGCCGGCCGGCAATCGAGAACGGCAGCGAGACGCCAACCATGAACAAGAACGCGGGCATGATCAGGTCCCACAGCGTGCAACCTTGCCACAGCGTGTGATCCGATTGGCGTGCAAGGAACTGCCAAACGTGGCTATCGGGAAAGTGGCGGGCCACCTCGCCAAATCGCAGGCCATCCGACACCATGAGCAACATGGCCAGACCGCGGCACGTGTCGAGCGACACGAGGCGCACCCCTGGCGCGATACTGGGCGAGATTCCTATCGGCGAATCCATTGCAGCGAGTGTTGCCGACATGGGTGAATTACCCCGTTGGGACAATTTCAAGTCTACGGAGGAGCAGCAACTGTCGCAAATGGCGCGGCTATTTTTGCATCGATGGTGTTCATTTTGACGATGCAACGTGTACTCGTTTGGTACACTAGGGAAAGGGGACCGCCCCGTCCGCAATTCGCCGCATGTACTTTCCGGAACATCTTTCGATCGTGTCTCTGCCCCCGTTTGAATTTTGCATCGATCCGGCGTTCGCGCTCCGCTTCGCCGGCGGGCATCCGACGCAGCGTCGTCGCGCCGCGCCAAGTCGGTTTTTGGCGTGCGCGTTCGTTGGGATGACGATCTGGTTCGCGCTGCCGGGCGCAGTGCCGGCGTACGATCTTCATTTCGATTACACGTCCTTCGATCATCCCAACACTCCGGGGACGACGCCGCATTTTGGTCAGGCCCAATTCGATGTGCTCAACTATGCGAGCATCAACGGCAACTACATGAACACCTCGACAGACACGCATCGTCCAGAAATGGTTGCCCACGGGAATGCGCTAGCCGAGTTCTACAACAACTTCAGTGCCGACTATGCGAACTTTCCGGGTCGAACTGCGATCGCTGAAGCAGATGCAATTAACACGTACACCACGAATAATTCGACCCGCAACGGGCCTCGGCCGGACTGGCTCGTGCTGAACGAGATTCGCTCCAGTGATTGGAACAGTTCTCCGACGTACCGGCAGTGGGTCATCGACGTGACGACGCGGTTGCATGACCTCTACGGTTACGATGTCGTGACCTATTCGCCGTTTGAGACAGCTCCCTCCGGCGCGGCCGGCACTTCCATGCAAACGCTGTCGCAGAAATCGTACATCGCAATTGAAGCCTACTTGACGGGCAAAGACGTGTGGAACAGCGGATCAACCTACGCTAGTCGAGTTACGTGGGCGCAAAACCAGTATCAAGCGTCGAAGAATTCGTACACGTCGCAGAGCGTGGCGGCCGACAAGCTCTTTGTCAGCGAGGACTTCTCCAATACGCCCGATATACTCAACGGCGTTCACGTGGCGTACGGCCGTGCCGGTATTACTGCCGCCCAATGGGACAGCGTAATCCAGATTCGCCAGGATGCCATTTACAACGTCGGCTTTAACGGCTTTCTCGCGTATGCGTGGGGTGGAAACGATATGGGCATCACCGAGGATGAGCAGATCGAACACGAGTACTACTACCGTTCGCGTCTGGTGCTCCCGACGCAGAAGCCGCAATGGCTATCGGATGATGCAATCGATGTCAACGGTACGATGATTCCGTTGAGCTGGAACCAGCCGCTGAATTGGATCGGCGGGGTGCCCAATGCCAGCGGCGCAGAAGCCAACTTTTGGCGTACGCTTTCAGCCAATCGCACGATCACCTTGGACGGGAGTAAGACCGTCGGCACACTCACATTCGACAGCCCATTCAGCTACACCATCAATCCCGGCAGCGGCGGGAGCTTGATTTTCAACAACGGCGGCAGCAGCGCGACGTTGACATCCAGCCAAGGCATTCACACCATCAACACGGCCGTGCAATTGACGAGCAACCTTAACGCTGCCATCAACGCAGGAACGTTTACCGTCAGTGGCGCGATTGGCGGCAGCGGAAGCATCACGAAAAGCGGTGCTGGCGCACTCACGCTTACGTCTACCCATTCGTACACCGGCGCCACGATCGTGCAGTCGGGCACGCTGTCTTTCAATAGCAGCGGCCTCGCCGATGCGGCTGACGTATTCTTGTCGAGCGGCGCCACGCTCCAACTGAACTTCAACGGCAGCCCAGACGTGATCGATTCGCTCTTCCTCAACGGCACCTCGATGCCGGTCGGCACCTGGGGCGCGATCGGATCCGGCGCTCAGTTCACCAGCTCGCTGCTCGGCGGCAGCGGCATGTTGCAGGTTTCGACCTATGTGCCGTCGTTCCTCGCGGGCGACTACAATAGCAACGGTGTCGTCGATGCGGCCGATTATGTCGTCTGGCGTAAGAGCATCGGCGCGGACAGCATTCCGAATCGCGATTCGCAGAACACAGGACCGGTGGGCCAGGCCGACTTCGACGTCTGGCGCGCAGACCTGGGGCGAATCGTTGGCGCCGTGGCGGGTTCCGGCTCGGGGCTTTCAGTCGCGACCACCGCTGTGCCGGAACCGGCGACCGGTGGGCTGGTGATCGCCGTCCTCTTGCAGATTTTGTTTCCAAGGCGCGACATGGCCGTTGCGCTCACGCGACGCTGTTCGCCCTGAGCCTCTCCAATTGCCACCAAGCCGTCGAGTGGTCGATGACAATTGATATTGGGATTCGCTGAATCCGCAAGAGTTCAGTGGACGCGATTGGGACTGCATTCTTGCGAAGTGGGTATCCACTTTAGGAGCTCTATCAATACCGATTCCAACGCACCCTCACCCCGGCCCTCTCCCAGAGGAAGAGGGGGCTTTGTTAGAGCCCCTTACTTAAGCGACCACAATTCGTCGTGGCCTTGTTGCTGTGCAATTCGTGGT
>DASZZA010000249.1:0-1736 GCA_035545135.1 Lacipirellulaceae bacterium
GGGGCCAGCTGAACGATCGTGCCGACCGATGTTGCGTCGATCTGATGGAAAGCGCCATCGCCAACCGTCGCGGCCGCGGGGAACGACTTATTGCGCTGGAGCGCAGCTTGCGCGGCGGAAGACGCCGCGAACGCAACCAGAACGACGCAAAGCGCCGCCCCTGCACGCACACCTACAGTGACCGTTTTTTTCGGAGAAACGGCGGGTTGCCCTGGATTCATCAGACTGCCTTGCAAGTCGTCTAGGAAAGCTAAGCACACCTGCAAGGCCAGCGCCAAGACGGCAGAAGAGTTGTGAAAAAACAATGTGCCCTACCGGCCACCCTTCTGGCATTCGGCGGGCTCAACCATGCCCTTAGAAAAGCCTCATCGGAGCGATGCCCTACCTTGGTGCCGGGGGCGCGACTTCCTAGATTAGGTGTAACGTTGAATCGGAATGGAACTGGAATGGACGAAATCGTGAAAGTACCGGCGGATGCACCTGCTGCGCGCCGGACATTGAAGTCATCGTCAACAATTCAAGGGATTTGCGTCTACTGCGGATCTGGAAAAGGCTTGAATTCCGCCTATGCGGTCGCAGCGCGAAAGCTTGGAAAAGCACTCGCGGATCATAACATTCGCTTGGTCTACGGTGGCGGCAGTCTCGGCCTGATGGGTGAAGTGGCACGCGCCGCACTCGGCGCCGGCGGCAAAGTGACGGGCATCATCCCGGAATTTCTCGGCGCGCGCGAGCACATGCTGAAAGACGTCGACGAATTGATCGTCGTCGAGAACATGCACGTGCGCAAACAGCTGATGTTCGATCGCGCGGACGCTTTCGTGGCGCTGCCGGGCGGCATCGGAACGTTGGAAGAGCTTGTCGAGCAACTCACGTGGTCGCAACTCGGACGCCACGAGAAGCCGATCATCGTCGCCAACATCGAAGGCTTCTGGGATCCCTTCCTGAAGCTGATCGAGCATATGAAGAAGGAAACGTTTATCCGCGCGGGACTGCCTGTACCGGTCACGGTCGTCGACACGGTCGAGGAAATTCTTCCAGCAATCTTCGCTAACGCCGAGCCTCAGGCACCGGCTCAGGAAGCTGCGGTTTTGGCGAAGTTCTGAAGTCTAAGTCAGATGCTGCTGTGAGCGGATGATCGGTAAAAATATCGGCGATCATGCCGTGGAGATCCATAGCGCCGCGGGCGTTCAGGTGTCCGCGATCGGAATAAAGTGGTTTTCCATCGTCGCTGTAGGCGCAGGAGCCGCCGTGGCAAAGGACTGCGTTCGGATAGAGAACGCGCACGTTGGGCAACTTGGCCAAACGCGCAAACACCGGCAGCACTAAGCTTTTCTGCTGCAAGAATTCGCCGAATGTCAGCTCAGGGGGCAGCGGGGCTGACCATGCGATGTGACGGGCAATACCCGTCGCTACGTCGAATTTCTGCTGGGGAACGGGGCCGATAATCACCACATTTTTGTTGTGTTCGGCCAAGCGCTTTACGAGTGTTTCGAAAGTCGAAGCAAAAACCTGCCCGTCCTCGGTTTCGCTGCCGTCGCTCACGATGGCTGGTCTCCCCGAGCTGTCGCGGCCTACGCTGCTCGCAAGGCAGGACCAACACGCCGCGATGACTACGCGTTTGATTGTCGGCCCGAGCGCTTTCTTGAGAACAGCGGCGTTATGGCGAGTGCAGACGCTACCGTTTTCGCGTTTGTGAAAAGCCAAGTCCGGCAGCGGCGGACATCCCGGATAGCCTG
>DASZZA010000250.1:0-7177 GCA_035545135.1 Lacipirellulaceae bacterium
GGATTGAAGGAGCGGCTCCATTTTCCAATACTTCACTTGATCGCAGTGAGTGGCCGGCGCTTGGCGGCGAGCGTTGCGTTTGCGTAGCCCCCCGCCGCGAGTAGAATTGTCCGCCATAGATAGTGGATCCGCGCTAAATGTGCGTTCGCTCTAGAAGTCGCCGCCGGTCGTATCTCGTTTGGTCGCCCGCAGAATAACCGGGGGAAGCCATTTCGGCAGCCGCACCGCGGCGCCAGAATACGGTTGAGAACTCCAGATGTCGAAAGCCTCACCTATTGCCTGCGACAGGCCGAGTGGCGGAATGGCAGACGCTACGGACTTAAAATCCGTTGGGGGGTAACCCCCGTGCGGGTTCGACTCCCGCCTCGGCCAGCTTATTGAGTGTCGTCTTCGCTTTACCTTTCGCTTCTAACTCCTCCTGCTATCTCATCAAAGTCATAAAAGCACATGAAATCCTGCGACCATCCAATAGGCCACCGCACACTGCCAGATCCCTTCGCGCAAGGCGTCCACAACGGAAATCGCTTGCCCGTTGCATCTGTACGGGAGAAAAGTTGACGCGGCTGCATCGAGAATTGTAGGATGATACAGGGGGTGAATAGCCTCGGAAACGCTTCTTTCAATTCTGGGATGACGACGGGTCGGGCAGTTTGAGTGGGCTGCCGACCTGCAGATGGTGCTCAAGACTTATCTAGCTGAAAGGGCACGTCTCTCGGCGGCTCTTTCCATAAACGGGTGGAACCTTATCATGCGGAGGGCGCCGTTATGTTACTGCGAGAAATTTTGGAGCAGAAAGGCAACGCGGTCTATGCGATATTCGGCCATGCTTCGGCGGCTGATGTCGTGGCGGAACTGGTAAGCCGGCGAATCGGTTCGTTGCTTGTTCGCGATGCTGCGAACGGGTCCATTTTGGGAATCGTTACCGAGCGCGACATTCTCCGCGCCGTGGCCGCCAATCAAATGCCGCTGAGCGAGTTACGAGTAACGGAGTGCATGTCGAATAATTTGGTAACCGTCCAACCCGATGACGACGTTACGTTGGCCATGGGGTTAATGACAACCCACCGCATTCGCCACCTGCCGGTGATGCAAGGAGACAAGTTGTGCGGCCTTGTCTCGATCGGCGACGTCGTGAAAGCACAGCACGAGGAACTTGAGATGGATAACTATCAGATGCGAAGTTACATCCAAGGCGGAGCGAGCTCCGTTGCCATGCCGGCGCTGTGAGTTAGGAACTAACGCGACCGATTCCAATGCCCTCTCACTCCGCCCCTCTCTCAGAGGGAGACGGAGTTTTGTTGGCCAGGCAGCCGACGACGATGCGGATGCGCTCGTATCCAATCTGCCCTTTCAATGCATCGTAAATCGGCTTTAACCGCTGCGTACCGACCTGCGCGGCGATCGCTTCGATTTGTTCGATCTCGCCGCGTGTGACCCATTGACTCGCATCGGCCACTTCGCGCTGCCGTATGTAATCGGCCAGATAACCGTATGTGGTCGAAATGGCGCGCCCTAATCGCTCCGCCGCCTGTTCGACGGACAGGCCGTCATCGAATAGGGGAAACGCCCGCACCGAGCTGGCTGAAATCATGGGTGGCGACATACGCTCGGCTGCCGTCGGCATCGATTGAATATCCATCGAAACGCCGTGTTGGCGACAATACCTCGTGAGATGCTCGACAAATTGCTGTCCGAAGTCAGCCGCCTTCTTTTCGCCGACCCCGCGGACCTTGAGCAGGTTTTCCTTTGTGGACGGTCGCTGCCGTGCCATGTCGCGAAGCGTGGCGTCGCTCAATACGATATACGCCGGCACATTGCGCTTGGCAGCTTCTTCGCGGCGCAGCTGGCGAAGCGAATCAAACAGCTCTCGGTCGACGCCTTCCCAGGTGTCGATGGAAGCGGTCGATGCTGTGATGTGCGATTCTTTCGTGGGCCGCAGCAGCGTGGGCGATACTTGGCCAGCCAGCAGTTGGCGCCCCGCGTCGGTAACACGCACCACATTGAACTCGCCCTCGCGGCTTAAAAACTGCTGGCTTATCAATTGCTCAATCCACTGACGAATATCGTGCCGTCGGTATTCACGAAGCAGTCCCCACGTGCTGAGCCCGTTGTGGCCCGCAGCCACGATTCGTTGATCTTCTGAACCGGTCAGCACGAGCGAAATGTATTCCGCGCCAAAACGCTCGCCGACGCGGAGCACGCACGACAAAATCTTTTGGCCGATGACCAGTGCATCGTCCATTATTTCTAAGGTGCCCAAACAAACGTCGCAGGCGTCGCATGGCCCGTGATTCCACTGCTGGCCGAAGTGATCGAGCAAGCTGGCGTGGCGGCACGTGACGGATGTGGCGTACAACTGCATTTTCTCGAGCGCGGCCATGGCCGTCGGATTGGCATCGCCGTTACCGTTGCCTAACACGCGTTTCCACTTCATCAGGTCGCTGCCCGAATAGAGCAACCAGCATTCGGCTTCGACTCCGTCGCGGCCTGCGCGGCCGCTTTCCTGCTGGTAGTTTTCCAGCGACTTGGGCATGCCTGCGTGGACGACATAGCGAACGTTCGATTTATCGATCCCCATGCCGAACGCGATGGTGGCGACGATGGTATCGGTCTGCTCCGTGAGGAATGCTTCCTGGTTGCGGATGCGCTCGTCGTCACTCATGCCGGCGTGGTAGGGCAGCACGGAATAGTCCAATTCACGTAAGACGGCACATGTTTTATCCACCTCGGCACGAGTGATGCAGTACACGATGCCCGATTGGCCGTGAAAGCGGTCCATCACGCTGCAGATCTGCCCGAAGCCGCGTTGCCGGCGTGCCACGTAATATTGCAGATTTGGCCGGCGGAAGTCGCCCACGAGCAAGCGAGCGTTCCGAAGCCCCAATTGCTTGATGATATCTTGTCGGACCGTTTCGGTTGCCGTCGCCGTGTACGCGTGAATGGCCGAGTCGGGAAAACGGTCGCGCAACATGCGGAGGTCGCGGTATTCGGGTCGGAAGTCGTGCCCCCAGGCGCTGATGCAATGGGCTTCGTCGATTGCGAAGTATGAAACCTGGTGGTTTTGTAGGAAGTCGATGGTCCGCGGAACGACCAGCCGCTCGGGCGACATGTACAACAGCCGGAGCTGACCCGATTCCACCTGTTGAACGACGCGGCGCTTTTCCTCCATCGCGCTCATACTGTTCACTGCAGCGGCCGGAATGCCGCAAGCGGCGAGAGCATCGACCTGGTCCTTCATCAGCGCCAAGAGCGGCGAGACGACCACCGCCAGACCCTCGCCGCACAATGCTGGTGCTTGGAAACAGAGCGACTTGCCGCCGCCGGTGGGCATCACGACGAGCGAATCTCGACTCTCCAATACGCATTGCATCGCCTCGCGTTGCAAAGGCAGAAAATCGTCGAAACCCCAAAACGTTTTGAGTACCTGTTCCAGCCTGTCGCGATGCGAATCGCGGCGCTCAGTTCGCGACAGTTGGGTTGACGTTTGCGATGTAGCCATTGGAGAATGTCGATTCTGCCCGTCCTCGTTGCGAAAGTTGTTGTTTAAGTGTACATGATGGTGTCACGACCAGGTCAAGGCGCGAACGAAACGTTGCGGGTACTTCGGTTGTCGCGTATGTCGTCTTCGAAGTTTTTGCTGGCGCTGGATCAGGGGACAACGTCGTCGCGGGCGATGGTGTTCGATGGCTCCGGCGAAATTGTCGCGATGGCGCAGCGGGAATTTCGCCAATTCTTTCCGCAACCCGGATGGGTCGAGCATGACGCAGAGGAAATCTGGAAGAGCCAGCGCGACGTCGCGTGCGAAGCTATCGCGAACGCTGCCTTGAAAGCGACCGATCTCGCGGGAATTGGCATCACGAATCAGCGCGAGTCGGTCATCGTGTGGGACCGTACCTCCGGTAAGCCGATTCATCGGGCGATCGTGTGGCAGGACCGGCGTACCGCGGACGACTGCGATCGGCTGCGAGCCGCCGGGCGCGAGCCGATGATCCATGCGAAAACCGGCCTGCTTCTCGATCCGTATTTCAGCGCGACGAAACTTGCCTGGATTTTGGATCATGTGCCGGGCGCGCGTGCCGCAGCCGAAGCAGGTAAGCTCGCGTCCGGGACAGTCGATTCTTGGCTCCTCCATCGGCTGACGGGCGGCAAAGTGCACGTAACCGACGTATCAAACGCGTCACGTACACTGCTGATGGATATTCACACGCGAGTGTGGGACGATGAGCTTCTCGAATACTTCCATGTGCCGCGGGAAGTCTTGCCTGACATCCGTTCCTCGAGCGAGGTGTACGGCGAAGTGACATCGGTGGCGGAACTGTCGGGCGTGCCCATTGCAGGCGTGGCGGGCGATCAGCAGGCCGCCCTGTTCGGCCAGGCATGCTTCACGTCAGGGATGGCCAAGAACACATATGGCACCGGATGTTTCCTGCTGACGTGCACGGGCACGGAGGCCGTCGAATCGAAGAACCGGCTGCTCACTACCGTCGCGTGGCAGACAGGAAGGCACATGGAATACGCTTTGGAAGGCGGCGTATTCGTCGGCGGGGCGGTGGTCGCCTGGCTGCGCGATGGACTGGGAATCATCGAATCGTCGGCAGATGTCGAATCGCTTGTGCGTTCCGTTCCCGATACCGGCGGGGTGTATTTCGTGCCCGCGTTTGTCGGGCTTGGTGCCCCGCATTGGGACCCGTATGCACGCGGCGCGATTGTCGGCATCACACGGGGTACGACCGCAGCTCACATTGCTCGCGCAGCCGTGGAAAGCATTGCTTTGCAGGTTGCCGATCTGGCCGATGCGATGCGAGCCGACGCTGGCAATTCTCTTACCGAGCTTCGCGTCGATGGCGGGGCGAGCGTCAACGACGGGCTACTCCAGTATCAAGCCAATATTATGCAACTGCCGGTGGTGCGACCGAAAATTACGGAGACCACGGCGCTTGGCGCTGCTTACTTGGCGGGATTGGCGACCGGCGTTTGGACGGGACGCGATGCTATTGCCGGTCATTGGCAGGTCGACCGGCGATTCGAACCGCGAATGTCGGCGGATGAAGCTGGTGCAATCCGGGCACGTTGGAGCGACGCAGTAGAGCGATCTCGCGGGTGGGTCAAGTCTCCGAGCTAAAGAATTTTCGACATCACCGCAAATTGAGATGATTAACGGTACCATGAGATATGCCGCTGCGATTTTGACTCTGTTACTGATATGCGGCGCTGCGGTGGCGGCACAGCGGAACGTAGTGCTGTTTGTCGCGGACGACCAGGGGCGGGACGCCGGTTGCTATGGCAACCCGGTCCTCAAAACGCCAAACTTAGATCGCTTGGCGGCCGAAGGCACACGGTTTGACAACGCTTACTGCACAACGGCCAGTTGCAGCCCGAGCCGTTCGGTGATTCTTTCCGGCATGTTCGACCATGCAAATGGAATGTACGGACTCGAGCATCGCTATCACCACTTTCGCAGTTTCGACAATGTCAAAAGTTTGCCAGTGATCCTTGGTAGCGCCGGATATCGTACGGCAAGGGTGGGCAAGTATCATGTTGGGCCCGAGCCAGTTTACCACTTCGATCAGGTGCTGGGCGGCAACTCGCGCAATCCGGTCGACATGGCCGAACGAAGCCGCAAGCTGATCGAGTTGAGGTCGAACCGGCCGTTCTTCCTGTATTTTGCCACCAACGATCCGCACCGGGGTGCGCGGGCAAAGTGGGCGCCGCTCATGCCGAACAGCTTCGGCAACGAGCGGCCGGGGCATGAGCCGCCGGGCGTTGTGCCGGTGCATTACAAGCCGGAGAACGTGATTGTGCCGCCGTTTCTGCCGGACACGCCCGTTTGCCGGGCCGAGCTGGCACAGTATTACGAGTCGGTGTCGCGGGTTGACGCGGGGCTTGGTCGGTTGATGGAGATTCTCAGGAACGCGGGCAAATACGACGACACGCTCATCCTTTACGTTTCAGACAACGGCATCGCGTTTCCCGGTGCGAAGACGACGGCGTACGAGCCCGGGCTGAAGCTGCCGTGCATCGTGCGGAATCCCCTTGCCAATAAGCGCGGCGTTGTTAACCAGGCGTTTGTTAGCTGGATAGATATCGTGCCGACGATTCTCGAGTTTGCCGGCGTCAAAGCGCCCGACGACGCTAAGCTGCAGGGCCGCTCACTGATGCCGATTCTGGAGCAAGAAAAGCCGGCCGGTTGGGACGAGGTTTACGCCTCGCACACGTTTCACGAAGTGACGATGTATTATCCGATGCGCGTGGTCCGCAGCGGCCGGTTTAAGCTGATCTGGAACATCGCGTATCCTCTTTCGTACCCATTTGCGTCTGATCTATGGGGCTCGGCCACCTGGCAAGATACGATCAAGCACCACGACGAGGATTACATCTACGGCAAGCGCTCGATCAACGCTTACGAGCACCGGCCGCAGTTCGAGCTGTACGATTTACACGCCGACCCTGACGAGATCCACAACCTGGCAAACGACCCCGCACATCACGACACGCTCGTCGCGCTAAATAAGAAGCTGAAGGAGTTTCAAAAGCGGACCAAGGATCCGTGGATCATCAAATGGCAGCACGAGTGAAGTGATGCGACTATTTCGTCGACGAACGTTACTGTCCTCGCTCAATCGTCGTGACCTCCTTCGTTTGTGCGTCGATCGACAACGATAGATCACCACCTGCCAGGATAGTGCCCGGATCAGCAATTGGAGAAAAATGCAAGGAACAACGGCCGTGCGAAAGCGATGCGGTGACGTCCATGCGTTCGACCGGACACCCAAGCTCACGCGCCTTCGAAAGTCCGACACGGATGCCGGTGAGAAGCTGCAAATCAAATTCCGAATCCTTAGCCGCGATCATCGTCGCTCCTCCTGGAATCGCAACAGCTGAAATGCGTTTGTCCCATTTCGGTAATAATACCATCGTTATCAATATGATATATCGTCTTTTGGGCGATGACAAATTGGTGTGGCACCATTGTCTCTGGATAATCTTGTGATAGGTGGATGTCTTGCAGGCTTGGCTCCTGTCGCCACTCCGGGCCAAGATTTGGATGGGTGTGGAAACTTCCTACAATTTGCATGCCATCGAATGTACCGTCGCCACAGATAGGAAAGGCTAGCGAATCGCGCGATCGTCCTGGAAGTCTGACGACTTGCACCGTCCCGGCCACAGGATCACTTAG
>DASZZA010000251.1:0-2720 GCA_035545135.1 Lacipirellulaceae bacterium
TGATGGTGCCTTGCCAATCTGCCACATTACTTTCCAAATAGATTGATCTCACACGCATCACAGGAACAATTTATGAGCTCCGTTCGCGTACTCGTCGGCACTCGCAAAGGCGCGTTTATCTTCACCTCCGATGGCAAACGCCAGAAGTGGGACATTTCCGGTCCGCACTTTGCCGGCTGGGAAATCTTTCACATGAAAGGTTCACCGGCCGATTCCAACCGCATTTATGTTTCGCAATCCAGTGGCTGGTTTGGCCAGGTAATTCAACGTTCCGACGACGGCGGTAAAACATGGCACACCCCAGGTAGCTTGCCCGAGGATTTAAAATCGCCCGACGGGATGCCGAAAGGCGAGAGTAACAAGTTCGTCTACGACACATCGGCGGCAACGGGCAAGCCACTTACCACGCACCAATGGTACGACGGCACACAACATCCCTGGGAGTTCAAACGGGTATGGCACGTCGAGCCGTCGCTGGATGATCCCGATACCGTGTACGCTGGCGTGGAAGACGCGGCGATTTTCCGTTCGACGGACGGTGGTAAATCGTGGCACGAGCTCGCCGGCCTCCGCGGCCACGGCACCGGACCGAAATGGGCGCCCGGCGCCGGCGGCATGTGCTTGCACACGATTCAATTCGACCCCAGCAACCCGCGACGCATTTTCGTTGCAATTTCCGCCGCCGGCGCATTCCGCACCGACGACGGTGGCAAATCGTGGAAGCCCATCAACAAAGGCTTGCGCTCGCAATACATCCCCGATCCCACGGCCGAGGTCGGCCACTGCGTCCACCGCATCGCGATGCACCCGTCGCGACCAAATACGCTGTTCATGCAATTGCACAATGGCGTGCTGCGGACCGACAACGCGGGCGAGCAGTGGGATTTCATCAATGGAAATCTGCCGAGCGATTTTGGCTTTCCGATCGATGTTCACGCGCACGAACCAGAGACGATTTACGTCGTGCCAATTCAACCCGAGACAGGCCGCGTGCCGCCGGAAGGCAAGCTCCGCGTCTACCGCAGCCGCACCGGCGGCAATGATTGGGAACCGCTCACTCGCGGCCTCCCGCAGAACAATTGTTATGTCGACGTGCTTCGCGATGCCATGTCGAAAGACACCCTTGATCCTTGCGGCATTTACTTCGGCACGACCGGCGGCCAGGTCTACTGCTCCGCAGACGGCGGCGACTCCTGGAACCCAATCGTACACGATCTGCCGGCCGTGCTCTCGATCGAAGCACAAGCGATTCCATGATCCGCGTCGTAATCCCCTATCACCTGAAACTGCTGGCCAACGTCACGGGCGAAGTGCAGCTCGACGTGCCGCCGCCCGTCACGCTGTGCGCCGTCCTCAATCGGCTCGAAACTCGCTACCCGATGTTGCGCGGCACCGTTCGCGACCATGCCACCGGCCGCCGCCGCGACTTCATCCGCTTCTTTGCCTGCGAGCAAGATTTCTCGAACGAGCCGCCGGATAGTTCACTGCCCGAACCAATTGCCTCAGGTGCCGAGCCCTTGCTGATCGTCGGCGCGGTCGCGGGAGGTTAATGGACACCGCTCGAATGCGGCATGGACACATTTGCCCCAAGAAGACTATTTAGCGCGCCGATGTCCACGGGCTTCACCAGGTGATCGTCGAACCCTGCGTCGCGCGTGCTACGCCGATCCTGCTCCTGTCCCCAACCGGTCAACGCCACGATGCGTATGTTTTTACCCCACGGCGTTCGACGGATCAGCCGGCACACCTCATAACCACTCATCCCCGGCAAGCCGAGGTCGAGTAGCATCAGGTCGGGCTGAAGCGACTCGGCCTTCTCGATTGCTTCATGCCCTTCGTTGACCGTCTCGACTTCATGTCTGTTCATCCGCAACAACATTGCCAGGCTATTCGCGGCGTCCTCGTTATCGTCGACAACAAGAATTCGTTGTGGTTTTGTACCATTATTGTCCACCGTCGACGCGCCAAGTGAGGTTTTGCGCCTATCTGCAAGTAACGGCAAACGCACCACAAATTCGCTTCCGCGACCTGGCCCTTCACTGCGAGCAGAAATCTGCCCAGCGTGCAGCTCAACTAACCGTTTCACGAGCGTCAGTCCAATTCCCAAACCACCATGCGTTCGCTCCAACGTTTTATCGACCTGCTCGAACATTTCGAAAATGCTTTCCAGCTTGTCCGAAGCGATTCCTATGCCCGTATCCTTCACAAAAACCACGGCCTCGTCGCATTGTCGTGTAATTGAGATCGAAATCGTTCCGCCACGGTCGGTAAATTTACACGCATTGTTAAGCAAATTGCTGAAAACTTGTGCCAACCGCACCGGATCGCCCCGCAACCACATCACTTCCGGCGGCGCGCTCACGCGCAATTCGTGCCCGAGTTGCTCGGCTAACGGCTGGCTCGTTTCCACCGCCTGATGAATGATCGACACCAGGTCCAAATCCTCGGTGCGCAGCTCGAGTTTGTCACGTGTTATGCGCCCGATATCCAGCAAATCATCCACCAGCCGAACCATGTGACTGAACTGTCGCTCGATTGTACCGCTAAGCCCCCGTAGCATGTCGCGATCCTCTTCGCCCAGCTTGAGGATCGCCAGTGCGTTGCCGATTGGCGCCAGTGGGTTGCGCAGTTCATGAGCCAACGTAGCGAGGAACACGTCTTTACGACGATCCGCATTTTTGGCCGCCTCGGCCATTTCGCGGTATCGCTGCTCGCTATCC
>DASZZA010000252.1:0-7931 GCA_035545135.1 Lacipirellulaceae bacterium
GTGCCGACCGTTTTACTGCCGTCGAGCGTAATCGCGCGGTTCGCCGTGAGCGTGCGCCAGAAATTCACCTCAGCCCCAGTCGTGTTCGGAACGCCGCCCAGCCAGTTCAACGGCTGGCTCCAGGAAAGTGGAATAGAAACAAGGTTGCCGTTGTCGTCGACTACATCAATCGAACTGTCGGACAGCCACTGCGGCTTTTGCGAATGAAGCACCATACGCGAGCGGTAATAGTATTCGTGCGAAATTTGCTCATTCTGACTAACGAGCAATCCATTGCCGCCCCAGGAATAAGCCAGGAACCCGGCAAAGTCTGCGTTGTAAATCGCATCCTGCCGCACCTGGATCACTTGATCCCACGCCGAAGCCGGCATAAGTCCGGCGCGCCCCCAGGTAACCCCGCTCGCGTTGTTGGCAAAGTGCTCGCTCACAAAGAGCTTCGATTCGGGGACTCCCACATTTAAATATGAGTTCTTGGCTGCCTGATAGCGGCCCTGAGCGTACGCTACGCGCTGCGCGTATGTACTACCAGAATTCCAAACTTCATTGCCGTCGAGATAGGCCTCGATGGCAATATACGACTTGGCCGCCAGCGCCTGCCAGGATGGCGCGTTGGCGGTCGTCATCAATTGTTGGTACGGCGCATAGGTGATCACTTTGTAGCCATACACGTCGTTCAGGCGCGTGATGGCGTCAATCGCCCATGTGCGAAATTCGCTCAAGCTGGGATCACCTGGATTTTGCTGCCAAAGGCTGGGTGACAACTCGTTGAGAATCAGCCACGGATGCGTACCATGGATACTCGGCGAATTCTTTTTCACATACGCGTCGATTGCGTCCGCTTCTTCCTGGGCTGTCGGCCGTGGACTCTTGAGATAATCCGAGCCAGTACTACAACAGAACCAGTTGTAAAACTCGGCCAGTTCATTGCCGTTGGCGACCATTTCGGGACGATGATTGTCGCCGGACGTCATCATATAATTGCCATTGATGCTCGGATAATTGAGCACATTAAGCTGCGATTGACCGAATGTGGAGCCGAACGATGTGTAGTCAAAGTGCAAGTCATACGCCGGCGCGGAAAGTGCAATCGCCAGCCAAAGCCATGGCGCGGCAGAAGCGAGCGCGAACAGACGCGAGCGACAGGGAATCAAAGAAGTACGAGCGCCAACGGCGGAGCGGTGCGTCATCGGTGCCGGCTATTGTCTGATTGCGACCAGGTAACGACGGAAACTCCTACTCCAATATATCGGACCGGCACAAAACCGGCTTGGAATTGTAGCTGGATTCGCAAGAATTCAGAGGACCACGAACTGGTACTGGTCCCATAGCTACGGCAACCGATCGCATCGCGGCCGGTTTCGCCCGTGCGAGTACGGACCTAATCTACTCAACGACGAAACGAACACTTTCTGTCGCCGAACCAGGCAGTTTGGGCAGCGTGGACGATCGGCGCCACCGCCGGGGGCTCCTTAGCATCGTCGAAAAGTATGGGAAAGTCTCGCTAGGCCTTTGCAAGACCGGCTCTCAATTAGACGAAGATATAACCCTCTTCTTCATGTTGCGTGAGATCCAAGCCCACGGTTTCGTCTTGGGGCGTCACGCGCAGTCCGATAACCGCGTCGACGATCTTCAAGATGATGAATGTGGCCACGATACTCAGCACCCAAGTGGCGATCACGGCTAAAATCTGACCAGTCATGACGGTTCCGCCTTCGATCAGTCCTAATGGCTTACCGTTCGCGAGGTTGGAAACGGCCCGCGTGGCGAACACGCCGGTCAACAGTGCGCCAAGCGTTCCGCCCACACCGTGGACGCCAAATGCATCGAGTGCATCATCGTAGCCGAACGCCGCCTTGATCTTACTGCAGGCGAACGCACAGACGATTCCCGCGGCCACGCCCATCACGAGCGCAGGCATCGGCTGAACATAACCCGAAGCCGGCGTAATGCACACTAGTCCGGCGACCACACCCGATGCAGTACCAAGCACAGTCGGCTTTCCACGCGTGATCCAATCATAAGCAGCCCAGGCGAGTCCGCCCGCCGCGGCCGCAAAGTGGGTCACGCAGAACGCGCTAGCTGTGATGCCGTCCGACGCCAGTTCGCTACCGGCATTGAAGCCGAACCAGCCGACCCATAGCATGGCAGCCCCCAGGGCAGTGTAGGTGAGATTGTGGGGCCGCATATCTTCCTGGCCGAAACCCACGCGCTTGCCAATCAAGAGCGCACAAATTAGTGCGGAAGTACCCGAGCTGATATGCACAACAGTGCCGCCGGCGAAATCGAGCGCCCCGCCGGCCCAGGCGCCGGGCGCGCCAAACGTAAGTAAGCCGCCGCCCCATACCCAGTGGGCGAGCGGACAATACACGATCGTATCCCATAGGATCATGAACAGCATCATGGCGCTGAACTTCATTCGCTCGGCAAACGCGCCGCAGATGAGCGCCGGCGTGATGATAAAAAACATTCCCTGAAACAACATGTGCGTAAGCCGCGGGATCGCGCCTTGCATTTTGTCAACCGGTGCATTCGTCGCCTCGTCCCAAGTTCGCTGCACATTGCGCATGAAGAGATAGTCACAATTACCGATGTAGGGGTTCGATTTGCTGCCAATCGACGGATCGTTCCCGCCGAATGAAAGGGAATAGCCGTAGAGTCCCCATATCACCGTGTTGAGCGACATGAGGAACATGCACTGCATCATCACGCTCAGCACGTTTTTCTTGCGCACCAGCCCGCCGTAAAACATCGCCAGCCCAGGCGCGGTCATAAAGAGAACCAGCGCCGAACTGGTGAGCATCCAGGCATTGTGGCCGGCCAAAGCGGCCGCGTCGGCTTTGGCGTTCACGTCCGCTAGCGTGGGAGGCTGCACGCCATTGATGTTGGGCGGCGCTTGCGCCGAGGCAGTTCCGAAACTTGCGAAATAGATCGACAGACATGCCACGAAACAAGCTGCCCACCGACGAAAACGCACGAGTTCCGCCACTCGATCCATAACCTGGTCCCCTGTCATAAAAAAGAAAAGCGAGAAATCGCGTCCGCCAACGCGTGTCGCCGAATCCGCCTTTCGACTGTGTACTTCCCTGATGACAGTCGTTGAAAATACGGCCAATTGATCCGTCACCTGGCCGTGGATGGCGCACAGTTTACGCCGGCGCCAAGTTTAGTTGCAAGCCCGTCAGATTCTGCAACCTGAGAAGCGGCAAATTCGCGAGACCCATTAAATCGCGTCGCTGCCGGTTTCGCCGGTGCGGATGCGAACACTTTCTTCCAGATCGGAGACGAAAATCTTGCCGTCGCCGATCTGGCCCGTTTGTGCCGCTTTCACAATGGCGGCTGTCGCCGTGTGCAACTTCGCGTCATCGACGACCACCTCAACCTTTACCTTCGGCACGAAATCGACACGGTATTCGGTACCGCGATACATTTCCGTGTGGCCCTTTTGCCGGCCGAAGCCGCGGACCTCGGTAATCGTCATACCCGAAATACCTTTTTCTACGAGAGCGCTTTTTACGTCCTCGAGCTTAAAGTGGCGGATGATGGCTTCGATTTTTTTCATCTATTGATTCCTTATCGTCTCTGACCATCGGGAGTCAGTTATGCAGCGGCGATATGTCGGATCGTTGCTTAATGGGAATGCGGAGTCTCGGACGCTTTATCCATCGCGAAGCCGGAGTAACCAGCGACGCCCATTTCCGGCAAATCGACGCCGTCCAGTTCGTCTTCGGGCGATACGCGCAGGCCTCCCGACAATGCACCCGTGACCTTGAACACGATAAAGCTGATGATCGCCAAATAGGTAAAGCAGGCGAGACCCCCGATGCACTGGGCAATGAATTGACTAGAGTCGCCATAGAATAATCCAGTGACGCCTTTACCCGCAACACCCATGTACGAATCGGCGCCGACGCCGTTCCAGCCAGCGCCATAAGTTCCATCGGCAAACAGGCCGAGCGACAGTATCCCCCACAGCCCATTCACACCATGGACGGAAATGGCGCCAACGCAGTCATCAATTTTCAACACGCGGTCAATGAAAAATACGGCTTCCACTACCAGCACGCCTGCGACGATGCCAATTACGCACGCCGAAATGGAATTGACGAAGGCACAGGGCGCTGTGATCGCAACTAAACCCGCCAGCATGCCATTGCATAGCATGCTCGGATCGGGCTTCATTTTGCGCGGGCCAACCATCCACAGATAAGTGGCAAGTGCTGCGGTAGTGCCAGCCATCATCGTATTAACGGCGACGATCGCAATGCGGTCGTCGGTGCCTGCCAAAGTGGAACCGGGATTAAACCCGAACCAACCGAAGGCCAGGATGAACGTGCCCAGCATCACCATGGGGATGCTGTGAGGCGGAATCGGATTGATCGAGCCGTCCTTATTGTATTTGCCAAGTCGTGGGCCGATCATCCAGCCGCCAATCAACGCGATGACGCCCCCCTGCATGTGCACAACCGATGACCCGGCGAAATCAACGGTTCCATGACCGAGCCCGAAGTTAGCACCAAGTTGAGCGAGCCAGCCGCCGCCCCAAACCCAGCAGCCGTACACAGGATACATGATCGTACCGATGCACAAACCGTAAAGCACGAACGCGCTAAATTTCCACCGTTCTGCCATCGTGCCTGTTGGAATCGTGGCGGTGGTGTCCATGAACACCATCTGGAACAAGAACAGCGCGAAAACGCCGCAATCATACACGCTGGGGCCAAGGAAGAAACCTTTCAGGCCGATCAGGTTGAATGTTTTGCCGAGGAATTGGAAATGGCACATGCTGTCGAGCACCGCTGTGCTAGTGCCGAGCGCTGGAGCGCCTCCGCCTCCGCCAAACATGAAGGCAAAGCCGCACACGTAAAACCCCAACATGCCGAGCGGATAAATCATGAAGTTCATGGCCATCGTATGGGCCGAATTTTTCGCCCGGCAGAGGCCGGTTTCGACCAACGCGAATCCGGCCTGCATGAACATGACCAAGAAGCCCGTTATCAACGTCCACACAATGTTAATTGAGATAACGTTTTTACCGACGCGATCTGCGACGTCCTTAATGGTGAGGCCCGCTTTCGCATCGGCTACCGGTACAGTGGTGTCGTTGCCGGCGCCGCCGTGCGTGCCCGTCGAATCAGGCTGCACAGCCGGTGGAGACGCAGGAGCGGCCGCGCCTTGAGAGGCCGTTTCTTGGGCAAACAAAGGGCTCGGCAAATTGCCCACGATCAGCAAGCCAGAGACGGCTGCGACGAATATCCAACATCGAAGTGTAACCGCTCCAGAGAAAACTCGCATGAATTCGATCTCCGCATCAGAAGGATTCTTGTTGTCGGCGCGCACGCTCATCGCTGACGGCAACGTAAATGGAAACTGATCCCACCCTCGGAACCGGCGCACACCGCCCCGCTAGACGAAGGGACGCGCCGAATTGACTCCAGAAGGAAGGAGCATTGCGCACGATTGCGAAAGGGCGCATGTCTTCCGCGTTCCGCCGAACGCCGGCATGTCGCAAAGCAACTGTCGTGCCGGCATCGCGATACGCATCGAAATACCGGCTTGAATGCCGAATCTCTGCGAAAATCGCGGCTTTTCATGCCGCGCCGATTGCGCTGCCGCTTAACACACGTGCAGCGAATGCCAAAAAAGAAGGCGGCCAGCCACACTTCCGCAGGGTCGCCAAGCAAATTGGAAACATTGAATGATTGGCTAATCCAGCCAATCTTGGTCCGCCAGCCGCGCTGGAACGTACTCTTCAGTGACGTAGCTGATATCCTTCGAAATGAGCGACTCCACTTCCAACTTGAAATCGTTTTGCAGCATCTTCTGGATTTCGCGTTGCCATTCGCGCTTTTTAGCAAACCACGGATATTTCGCCACCTGCTTCGCGCGTTTGCGGTCTGTTTCGTTTAGTGCGATCTGCACGTTGGACGAGAGCTTGCAGCGCTCGAAGTCCTTGCTACGAAGGCCCAAATATCGAGCCTCGGGAATTGCCATTCGCTGCGACTCGAATGCCAGGTTGATCGAGCCCTGCTTGATGACGCTGTAAATGTAATATCCCCACGGATCGTTATCGAGCAGGCAATAAATGGGAAGATTCAACTCATTGTGCAACCGATGTAGCAATCGCCGCACTCCGCGCGGCGGCTGACCCATGCCGTGCGTCAGAATGCAATCGTGCTTCTCCCAAAAGCGGTCCTCATTGAATCGTTGCCAGACGGTGCCTTTTTCAACATGAAGGACAAATTTCGCGTCGCATTTTTTTTTGTCCAGCTCGATTACTTCCGGTTCCACAATCGACGGGATACCATATCCGCCCGAGCCCATTTTGGAGCAGTTGATTACGTCTCCCCTATCGACGAGCGTGATTCGTCCGACCATAGCGCCACGATTCTCAGCGTACAGGTGTAGCTCTTCGCGGATAGCGTTGAGCAAAACTTCAGTATCTTCAATGATCGTGTCGCATTCCTCCTGCTCATCGAATGTATTTTCTTTGGTCCCCTCGATCGTGTGCTTGAGCATGTAAAACAAACCCCGCAGGCTTGTCGTTTTGCCTTGCGTTAGCAGCTTCTTACAGCCACTAGCGACGAGCATCGTTCGCATGTAAGCCTTGGCCTGCGCCAGATCGAATAGCTGACGCCGATTCGTGTTGGTGCCCATCTCAATAATGCGTTTCCGTGGGCTGTAGTGCACATTCGCGAGCGTGCGCGAGGGTATATCCACGTACGGGTCTTTGCGACGCTCGGCCGAGTTGACAACGCCGTCCGCCAACTCAACAATGCTTCCCATCGTCTTTTTGTCCCGCGCTGTCATATTTGCCGCGGCAGCTTTCGCTTCGGCGACTGCGCCGCGTTTACGGCGGATTGTTGACTTTGCCATAGACTTCGGCTCCTTAAATCAATCTTTAATTCCTCGTGCGGTGAGAGACTGTAACACGATTCGCTTGCCGAGAGCAATTTAGCAGCTTCTTCCGCGTTTCTTCATCAACCGTGATACGTGTCATTTCACTTTTCCTCCGTTTCAGTTTCCGTACCAGCAACGGGAGTACGATTGATCGCCGCCGGAGCCTCGGTCGGATCGACAATCAGAACGTTTTCGGCCTTAGCTAACTCTTCAACGTCATCGATTGGACGTCCTTGGTCGTCGAGCTTCATATCAGCATCCGCGGTGCGCTTCTTGGCAACGGTCAAGAGTTGATCGTAAAGCGCTGCACGATCGACCGCATTGATGTCGCTTACTGCCGTTGCTACTTCGCCCAAATACCGCAGAAATACCTGCCGCCGATCGCTTTGTTGCTTCACACGCAGACGGCGACGCACGTAGGTGCCCAAATGGCGGCCGACCGCCTGCAACCCAAGTCGTAGCTCCTTCTGTATTTCCGGATAGCTGGCGATTGCCTCTTTCGATTCGCTTGTGAACGGCACCCACACGCTGGCCACGTGCACCATCACGGTCACTGGTCCCTTTGGCAATGAGCCCCGCGATTGGGATAATCCATAGCTGCGCCAATTCGTGCCAATGACGGTTTGCGTGATCGCGCAGCTCGCCGGTGAGAACTGCAGCGGCACGCGGTTGGCATACCGCAGCACTTCCATCGTCTGACCTTCCGAGACGTTGACACCCTTCATTGCCGCGAGCAATTTGTCGAGTTCCTTGTACCGCAAATTAGATGGAGATTGCCGCGTGCCCAACTGCGATTCTTTGAGGATTCGGTCGGCCGCGTCACTGCCCAAACCGTTGAACGTGTGGATAAGAAACTGCCGGATGGTGCGTGCGTCGCTCTCTTCGATTAGCTCGCGCAGCAGGTCCCTCGTCACATGCTGCATGGCTGCCTGCCCCCCGTAGGCCAGTCCGACTTCGATCTGAAACGGATTTCCCCGATACACGGCCGGCGGTCGGGTTGCCGCCGCATAAAACTCGCCCGGCACAACCTGGTG
>DASZZA010000253.1:0-4163 GCA_035545135.1 Lacipirellulaceae bacterium
GTACGCGGCAATGAAGGATTTGCACGAAGCCTGCGCTTTAGTCTGGAACGCGCTATTGAAGATGTTGACGACAAAGTCGCCACATTGAAACTTCGCGTCGCCACGCTCAATTCCAAAAAGGCTTCGCTGGCGAAGGCCCAAGCAGATTACAACCGCAATAAACCGCTCGTAGCGACGGGTGCGATCACGCAGCAGGACATGGATGCCTACACCGAAGCGCTGTTGGTTGCACAAGCGGAGGTGCAACAAGCGTTGCAGGCCGTTTATGAGATTCGAGCATCGCTCGGCCTGCCGCCGGTTCCGGCATCGGGGAAAGATTTGACTCAAGTGCCGCCCGATCTAAATCAAACGTTTTCATCCGTTCGCGAAGCGCAAGCGCGACTGATGCAAGCGGCGGCGGCGCTGGGTGTCTCGTTTTCGTTTAATCTCTCCCCGCGCGAAATGGTAGAAGAATTCTACAAGCGGGACCCCACACGAAACATCGACCGGATTCTCGCCAAGTTGCTGGAAGATGCACCGGAGGTGCAACAAGCGCAGGCGAAACTGCAGCAAGCCCAGCATAACTTGGACGATGCAAAGCTGAATCTTCGCTATTGCAACGTATATGCCGAAATCGACGGCGTCATCACACGCCGCAACGTGAATCCCGGTAACAATGTGGTGGCCGGACAGAGCATCATGGCGATTCGATCGATCACCGAGATTTGGATTGATGCGAACTTCAAGGAAACTCAGCTTGCGAAGCTGCGCATCGGTCAGCCGGTGACGATCGAGGTAGATATGTACGGGCGGCACCACGAGTTTTCCGGCCGCATTTCCGGTTTCACGATGGGTACGGGTTCGACGCTGGCACTGTTGCCGCCGGAAAATGCGACCGGCAATTTCGTGAAAGTGGTGCAGCGGCTGCCGGTGCGTATCGATCTCACGAACTACGACCCGAACAAGGAGCCGCTGTTCATCGGGTTGTCGGTGACGCCGTACGTGCATATTCGCGAACAGCCAACTGGACCGAATGCCGGCAAGTTCTTGCAGCAGCCGCTGCCGGAATCCAAGGCGACGGAGCCTGGGAGCCACAAGTGAGCGTCGGCGTAGTGGATCGCCGGATTGCGCGAGGGGCAGTCAGTCCTTGGCTGGTTGCTGTGGCGGTGGTCATTCCAACTTTCATGGAGGTGCTCGACACGACGATTGCCAATGTGGCGCTGCGCTATATTGCCGGCGGGTTGTCGGCGCCGGAGAACGACAGCGAATGGGTCATCACCAGTTACTTGGCGGCCAATGCGATTATTTTGCCGATTTCCGGCTGGCTGGCCGTTCGGCTGGGGCGGCGGAATTACTTTTTGCTGTCCATCGCGGTGTTCACGTTGGCGTCGGCGGCTTGCGGCATGGCCACGGGACTCGGCATGTTGATCGCCGCGCGTGTGTTGCAAGGGCTGGCGGGCGGTGGATTGCAGCCATCGAGCCAGGCCGTGTTGCTGGATGCGTTTCCGCCCGAAAAGCAAGGGGCGGCGATGACCGTGTTTGGCGTGGCGGCGCTGCTGGCACCAATCGTCGGTCCGACGCTCGGCGGATACATCACCGATAACTACGGTTGGCGTTGGATCTTTTATCTGAACGTGCCCATCGGTGCGATTGCCCTCGGGATGTGCAGCGCGGTCGTTTCCGATCCTGAGTATTTGCAGGCCCAGCGGGCGGAACTCAGCCGGCGTCACCAGCGGTTCGATACACTCGGGCTGACGATATTGAGCGTCACGATGGTCGCCTGGGAAGTTCTGCTGAGCAAGGGGCAGGAATGGGATTGGTTTGGCGACCCGTTTTGGCGCGTGCAAACGCTGGCAGCAATATTCGTAATCGGATTGTTCGCGCTGGTCGTGCGAGAAACGGGAATTGAAAATCCATTGATCAATTTCCGCACCCTATTCGACCGGAATTTTCGGATGTGCTGCATCATTATTTTTTGTTCGTACGGCGTACTTTACTCGAATTCCACGATTCTTCCGGCAATGTTGCAATCGTTGTTCGGTTACGATGCGACAACCTCCGGGCTCGTGCTGTCGCCGGCTGGGGTGTTTGCCATCATCATGATGTTTGTCGTGGGCGCCTTGTTGACGAAGGGAATGGATGCGCGCTACCTGATGGCTGCTGGTTTGGTGACCATGGCGGTTGGAAACTACTGGATGTCGCGCATGAACCTTGGCATCAGCCCTTGGCAGGTTGTATGGCCGCGCGTGGTGTTGATCGCGGGACTTTCAATGTTATTTGCGCCACTCAACGTGGCGGCATTCATTTACATTCCTAAGGAACTGCGCGGCGCAGCTGTCGGCTTATTGGCGCTGTTGCGCAACGAAGGTGGCAGCGTGGGCACTTCTGCCGGCAGGATCATTCTCGATCGCCGGCAGCAGTTTCACACGTTGCGGTTGAACGAGTCGCTGGATTCCTTGAACCCATTGTTAAACTCGTACTTCCATCAGGGTCACTCGTTTTTTATGCAGCAGACGGGCGATCCAGCCGCGGCTCAACAAATGACGCTACAGGCACTGAAGAACCTGCGTGACCAGCAGGCGATTTCGTTGGCTTACTTCGACTTGTTTTGGGTTCTTGCCGTCGTGGCGATCGTGCTGGTATGGCTCGTTCTCCTAATGCGGCGGTCGGTTGCCGAGAAGGGCGCGCACATCGGCGCCGAATAGAAGTTGGTTTCTAGCCAGATTTCAACGACTTTGTGAGCCTGTTTGAACTTTTTTCTCGCCACGCGCAACTATCATTTCGAACAGCGATACGTATCTCCCGTTCCCCGGAAACGTATATGAGCGACGAGGCAGAACGGCTATTCGAGCGTCTGCTGGTCCTTCGCTGCCAGACGGGAGATGAGGATGCGTACCGAGAGTTGGTGGGCCGCTTTGGTCCGCGGCTGCGATACTACCTGCGCAAGCTGGTCGGCCGGGTCGATCGGGCCGACGATCTTGCGCAAGAGGTGTGGCTCGATGTGCTGCGGCAATTGCCGCGGCTGCGGGATGCAGGCGCGTTCACGACGTGGCTCTACCGCATCGCGCATGGCGAGGCGATGCTCGACGGGCGTCGCAACGGCCGCGCTCCGTCGACGATTGCCGACGTGGATTGCATCGTCGATGAGAAAGAATACACGTTCTTGGCCGAGGATGCAGCACGCATTCACGCGGCTCTCGACCGATTGGAACCGGTACACCGCGAAGTGCTGGTGCTGCGCTTTTTGGAGGAGCTGAGTTACAACGAGATTGGAAAGATAGTGGACTGCCCAGTAGGCACAGTCCGATCGCGAATTCATTATGCGAAGGCTGCGTTGCAGCAATTACTGCAAGATGACGCGCATTAACGTGACCGAATCGTACTGAGGAGCATGATTATGCTGGACGAGAACCTGGGAGACGCGCTGTTGAAGCTGGATTTATCGCCGAAAAGCGATCCGCCGGCGGCCCAAGTTGAACGAATCATCGATACGGATCGACGGCGCGTGAAACGGTGGACGCGCATCGCGATCGCCTTGTGGATTCTAGCCGCGCTCGGCGCCGCGTTTATCTTCGTGATGGGCGGGCTGACGTTTCCTGTCATCGCTAAAATGGTGATGGATGAAAACCAAACCAAGGTTGCTAAGATGACGGCGAAGGCGGGTGCGGCCGACACTGCTGACGCCGTCAAAGCACGAGAGAACGCGCCAGGCACACTGGAAAACCCCAATACACCGTTTCTGGTCCTTGCCAAGTTGACCGCGATGACGTTTGTATTTGGATCAGCTTCATTCCTTGTATTGGTGTTGGCCGGGCTGGCCACCGTGTTGCTGCTTCTTCGCTCTCGAACGGCAACGTTCCGGCAGATCAATGCCAACCTGTTGCAAATTAGCGAACAACTCAAGCGATCACCGCCAGCATCTTCGGCCGAGGCATGAGTTCAGTTTGAGGATTGAGCGGCGCAAAAGTCAGCCCCGGAGGAGTCGCCCGGGGCTAAATGGAATTTGGCGACGCCGCGATCCACGGTCGCGGCTTTATGCTTACGCCGGTTGCAATTCGGCCTTGCGTTCGGCGATGACGTCGGCCTGGATGTTGCCGGGTACGGGGCGATACTTGGCCAGTTCCATTGTGAATGTGCCCTGACCCTGGGTCATAGACCGAAGGTCGGTCGAGTAGCCGAAGGTT
>DASZZA010000254.1:0-3959 GCA_035545135.1 Lacipirellulaceae bacterium
TGCGGCTTCGTAACCGGCCTCCTTTTGCAGCGTATCCCCAAGCCGGCCACAAATCGATGTGCCATCCACACAAACCGGCCCGTGCCCCGATACGTATGCCAGCCCATCATCAACGAGCACCAACTTGTAAACACCGGCCGATTTCCCCGCCGGCGGCAATTCCAATTCGAGACTCTGAAACCGTGCTTCGTGGTCCATCGCGATTCCTCTCGTTTTTAGCCAAACAAATGCGAATGTATACGTCCGCAAGTGAGAAATGCCGTGATCAACGCACCTGCTCACCTACTCACCCTTTCTATACACATCCTTTGGATTAAACACCCGCTCCGCGACAATCTTCCACCCGTCGGTTTTCACTTGCCTAAAAAAACACGACGGGTAACCTTTGTGGCAGGCTGCGCCGCCGACTTGCTCCACCTTCAGCAGTACCGTATCGCCGTCGCAATCGACATAGATCTCGCGCACGTTCTGAACGTTGCCACTCTCCTCGCCCTTGCGCCAGATCCGCCGGCGAGAGCGGCTAAAATACACGGCCCGCCCGCTCGCTAAAGTCTCCTCCCACGCCTCGCGGTTCATGTGCGCGACCATCAGCACCTGGCTGGTAACCGCGTCTTGCGCCACCGCCGTCACCAGCCCATCGGGGCCCGAAAACGCCGGAGTATCTTGCGGGTTGTTGCTCATCGCCGAAAATTCTATTGGGAGACAAGTTGAAAAAGCACGGTGAAAGTCAGCATATCGCCGTGAGCCGACCGTCGCTAGCCATCACCCGCACCGCACGAACCACCATCGCGCGTGACGCCGCATAATCGACACAGCCACTATCACGTATACGAAACGCCCATCTCGCAAATTTGTCATAAGGATCGTCCCTCACAACGAGTTGCAGGCAACGCGCTCCGCCGGCCGATGGTGACACCGACGGACCGCCGAACCTCGCAGGAGGCACGCTCGCTCGCCCTCCCTTTTTGGAGCACAGCGTGTTAAACAAGTCTTTGACGGTCGTATTGCCCGTTTACAATGGCGAAACGCGGCTGCGGAAAAGCGTGCACGAAATTCTCGAACTGGCCAGCGAATTGACGTCGAAATTCGGCGTGCTGATCGTCGACGACGGCTCGAACGATGCGACGTACGAAATCGCCGAAGAATTGGCCGCTCGATACCCACAGGTCTCCGTTCGACGCCACCGCCATCGACGTGGTCTGGGGCCGACGATCGAATATGTTCAACGCCGCGTGCGTTCCGATGCAATTATCGTCCACGACGGCGCCACACCCATCGATGCAAACCAGATGCAGAGCCTTTGGCGGAGTTGGATCCACGATTCTGCGCCTCAAAGCAACCGTCCGCCACGTCCTACGATGCGCGACGAGCTTCGCGAACTTTCCAATCTCTCTGCGATCCATTCCGCGATGGAAAAAAAGCACAGCCGCGTCCTCGGCTTCCAACTTATCACGCCGACGGCGGCAGCCGACACGGCCGAGAACGTAATCGCCCCCGCTTTTCAGCCGTCGGAAGGTGACGCGACTCCGCTAGGCGAGCGCCGCGGCGTCGGCATTATCCCACCTCTACCGCGTCCGAAATTCCTGTCCGCGTTAGCAAATTTCGCGCTGGGCGAGTGAACGTGCGTCGCGAAACGTGCAGGAATCGCGTCCGGATCACCGCAACACTTCGACCCGATAAAGTTTCGTTTTCGTACGTAGAATTAAAGCGCCTGTATCCACTGCCGGCGATGCCATGCAGCCATCGTCGAGCGCATTGGCCGCAAGTTGCTCGAACTTACGGCCCGGTTTGACGACTGTCGTCTGGCCGTCCTCGTCGCACATATAGATGCGCGGCACCGACCCCGCGACATAGATCGGCGACGCTGCGAATCGTCCGCCGATTCGATGCGTCCAGACCGGTTTGCCCGTGGCGGCATCGATGCAATTGAGAATGCCGTCGTCGCTGATCATGTAGATGAGCCCGTCCACCAGCAGCGGCGATGCTGTCTTGGCGACGCGCGATTTCAGCCGCCACAGCACGTGCGTGTCCGTCACGTCGCCCGACCCGTCGGCGCGGACAGCCCACATTTCCGGATGCGTCAATCCGGTGACGAAATAGACGATGCCGTCCTGGTAAAGTGGCCGCGGGGCGACCGAAAAGTCGTCGAACCGAACGCGCCACAATTCACGTCCAGTGCGGGGGTCATAAGCGAACGCTGATTTGGCTCCCACACTGAACAGCTGCGGCCGGCCGGCCGCGTCGCGGTAGATCAACGGCGTGCTGTGAGCCTTCCGCCGGTCGCCATCGAGAATGAGCTTCGCTTCCTGGGGGCTTTTTCCGGTAACGTCCTGGTCGTTCCATTGCACGTCGCGATCAGTCTTCCACACATTCTGCCCCGTCTGCTTATCCACTGCGACGGTGTACTGCAGATCAACGCCGTCGAACGTGAGAACTGCGAGATTTTCAAACAGCACGACCGAAGACGAAGGCCCCCGATAATGACGGCAGTTCAGGTCGTCGCGCCGCCAAATCACATTGCCTGTATTGGTATCGAGACACGCGGTGCCGTACGTGCCGAAGTGGACGTACACGCGGCCCGGCTCGATAGCCGCCGACGGCGTCGCGTAGCAGTTCACATTGTTGCCGAGCGGCTCCGGCGAATCGCAGTGAAACACTTTTTCATTGTGCAGAATCTTGCCCGTATTGGCATCGACACAAATTACGTAGAAGTCGTGACCATCCTCTGTCGCCGTGGTGAACCAGATCTGGCCACCCATCACTACGGGGGTCGACCAACCGCGATATGGAATCGGAGTCTTCCAACGGATGTTTTGCGTCTCGCTCCAAGTAAGTGGAAGCTTACCAAGCTCATTTGCCGGCGCGACGACGTATCCGTTGCGAAACGGTCCGCGGAACTCAGGCCAGTCCGCGTGGGCCGACACATGCAACCCAGTTGCAATTACACACAGCGAGGCGATTATCGATGTTCGTGACATAGTGTCCGTTCTCCGTAGTTGGTCGTCGGTTGTCAATGCAACGGACAACGGGCTACGGAAGGTGGGGCAAATCGCCGCGGATTGCGATAAAGAATTCGCGCCAAAAGTTCGCGCGAACCACATTCGCCATTTCGCTCATAGTGCCATTGTCGGTGCGTTGGAACATACGTATCGTCAAACGGCCACGCATCGAGCGGTTCGTCGTCGAGCGCTTCGGCCAGCGCACGCGAGTCCATCGTCACATTTCCGGCGCGGGGCGGAATAGGCCCCGCCTCGCGGCGCGGACATCCCATGAGCAAATCGGGATCGTAGCCGCCGATCCGATTGATAATCTGAGCGATCTGATACAGCGACAACGACCTTGGTCCACCTGCGTGATAGAGGCCACAAAGGTCGCTGGCCAACACGCGCTCGTACAGCCGGTTCAAACAATCGGTATACGCCGGCGTACGAACCTCGTCGAAGTACAACGTCGCCGGCCGCCCTTTCTTGAACCGCGATTGAATCCAATCGATTGCGCCCGCATGCCCGTTGAAGCTAATGCCCATCGGGAGCGAAATCCGCAGGATGCAAGCCTCGGGCATGCAATCCGCAAGCAATTGCTCCCCGGCCACCATCGTCTTCCCGTATACGGTCACGGGATCCGTCGGATCACTCTCCACATATGCCCCGCCTCGCTCTCCGGAGAAAACCAAGTCGATCGACAAATGCACGAACCGCACATCGCGCTCCACAATGATCGACAGCAAATTGATCAGCCCTTCCACATTGGTCCGCCACGCCAACCGCGAATCCAATTCGCACGCACGCAACGCACAGTTCCCAGCACAATTCAGAACCGATTGAAAACGGTATTCATCGAACAGTGCGCGCAGTCGACCGTGGTCCTCCGCGTTACAGGGAATGATTCGTTCGCCCGTAAGTCGCCAGTTGTCTACCTGCCGAATGGCGACGACCTGCCCCGGATAGCGCGCGCGAAAG
>DASZZA010000255.1:0-2964 GCA_035545135.1 Lacipirellulaceae bacterium
GGGTCGACGCGCGTAACGCGGTCGGTAGTGCCAGTGTAACGTTTAAGGAATTCGCGACCTGGCATCTGCTCCGGAACCGCGTCGACAAATCGATTTTGGAATTCGTCCGGCGTAATGTTCGCCAGATATCCGTTCCAAAACGGGTCATCGATTTCAACAATGTGTGGTGGATTGTTTGACGCTTTAGCCTCCAGGCCTGCTGCTTCGGCGATGATTCGATATCCCATAAAAGCGCCGCATCGAACGGAGGTGTACTCCGAACCGCTCACCGCATGGCGAATTCCCGAATCGATACCCCAAAACGCCAATTGGGGCGGCACTGGCACATACCCCTCGACTGTTGCGGGCTGGCAGCGGAGGGCGAGCAACTCAACGTTGTGGCCCATCGCGGACGTCATTTGGTCCATGATGCCGCATGGCGCACCGACGATATGGTTCTCGGCACGCTGGCACAAGCGGGCCAATTCTTCACCGGCCAGCGTGACTCCGATCAGGGGTGCGACAGCTCGCATTGTCGCCACCTCGACGGCCGCGGAGGAGCTGACACCTTTGCCTTCCGGGACCTGCGAATCTATGAGCACCCGGACGCCGCTGTCGAAACCCGATTGGACCTCGCGCAATAAAACGAGAATCGGACCGGCGATATACGCAGCCCACGCCGAATCGGGGTCCTGCGCAAAGAATTGCCGTGCTGCCGCGTAGTCGCCGTCTCGTAGTTCGGACCATTCACGTGCGGCGATTGTCTTCATTATTGCACGACGACCACCGTTTCGCAGGCTAGCGATTGTGACATCACCAGATTTCGACCTTTGCGCCGCGGCAAACGCTGCTTCGGCAATTGGCAGCTCCAACACGAGCGAGCCGCTGTAGTCGCCGATGCCGCCCATAACATCGAGCCGACCTGGTGCCCGCGCGACGTGAATGGGCACATGCCTTTCGAAGAATACGCGCAGCATTGCGTTTTCGTGCTGCGGCAAGTGCCGCAGCCGGTCGATATGCTGGGCGAGGTCGTTATCGATCGACAAGGCCGCACTCTCGCAACAAATCATTCAGAACCGGTTCGACAATCGCCTTAATTTCTTGATTGGCGTACCCGATCCAGGCGACGTTTGAATCCGTGTCGAGCGAGGCTTCGAGCACGCCGCCTGTGGGGGACGTCACGATCACGCCAACCTCTTCGGCGATGAGCTTCGTGCAAAGATCGTACGGATGGCAACAATGGCCCGGCGCGATGCCTTGCTGTTCAGCAAAACGCTGTACGAGCGGGCGAAGATCGGCCACCAAGCGGTCCTGGCCAATCGCCAGATTAAAAAGCTGACCGCCGCTGCATGCATATTGGTCTTCGAATACACCCACTTCGCCGTGTTTTCGGGCCAACACGCGATCGCACAATTTCTCATCCAGGGTGGCCAGCACATCGCGCCCGCCGGGAAAAAACCGGCACACCGTGACGAAACCGTGGCGCAGGTCGGTCGCTCGCGACGGTTGAATGGTCAGTGGCCGCGAATCGCCGGTAAGACGATTTTGCTGTATGGCACGGACGCCTTCGCCACGGACAGCCCACGCCTGGTCGCACAAGTGTTGCTTGACGAGCGGAATCTCGGTCTGCACGGCGACTTCAATATCGGCCAGCGACGTGGCGTCGCCGCGATTGGGCGCCACCGCGGTTAAAATCCAGCCTGGCCGTTTTTGGTACATCAGGCCGCGTGTGCCATCGATTGGATCGACAATCACGCGCCAGCGCGCATCGTCCTCCGGTGCGTTCTCTGGCAGCGTCATCCGGCCGTTTGGTAATCCTTCGCCGATCAACACGATTGGCTCGTGCACCGCAATTTCGCGATGGAACCATTCGACGAGCGCCGTTTCGCTGATCCGGTCGATCGTGTAGACAACGTCGCCCGCGCCTTCGCCGGCGACGCTCCGTAGTTCCTCGGGCGAGCGCTCTTCGCACGCGGCAACCACCAGCCCACGAATGGCTTCGTGCAGTCGGCGCAGTGGTTCGACGAATTCGGCGGCAGTTGTCACGGCGTAGCCTCAGTTGGCGCGACTTTGTAGTGGACGCTCGATAGGAGGCGAAGCTCCGCGGCTTTAGCTTCCGGCGACGTATCGCTCAAGAAATTACCGCCGCCGATTTCCGGACCGGCCAGGTATTTGAGCAGATTGGGGCTGCGGAGCGGCGGGTGAATTTCGATATGAAAGTGAAATCCCTCGGCGACGCGACCATCGGTAGGCGCCTGGTGCAGTACAAGCACGTACGGAAACGACATTTTCCAAAGATTATCGTATCGGACCAGCACATTCTGGAGCACCCGGGCCAAGTCGTTAAGTTCACCCGGAGAAAGGTCCGCAATGCTTTGGTATGGTTGTTTCGGCGCAACGTATGTTTCGTACGCATATCGGGCGAAGTACGGAACAAATGCGATCGCCGAACCGGCGTCGGCGATAATTCTCCGTCCATCAGTCCTCTCGCTGGCTACAATATCCTCAAACAGGGTACGTCGCTCGCCCTTCCAATGGCGCGCGGCAGCTTCGACTTCGATCGCGATCGTCTTAAATACGAAATTCGTGGCGTAAATCTGATTGTGCGGATGCGGATTCGACACCCCTACCGCTTTTCCCTTGTTTTCGAAGATGAGCACGTGATTGACTTCCGGCAGCGCACCCAGCTCGCGATACTGCTGTTGCCAGCATTCAAGCACGACGCAAATTCGGTCGAGCGGCATTTCGGCCAGCGTCGTATTGTGCAGTGGGCTGTAGCAGACTACGCGGGCCCGCCCATGCGCCGGTTGGCTGCGGAAAATTCCTTCCGCTATGGCAACGTCGGCAGGCGCTTCCGGTGCAACGCAGGGCAAATCGTTGTCGAACACAAAGATGCTATCGTATTGCGGATTACGATGGCCGTGGACTCGAGCGTTACCTGGACAGAGGTAACAATCGGGCACGTAGGCGAGCGGTGCGTCGGAT
>DASZZA010000256.1:0-5718 GCA_035545135.1 Lacipirellulaceae bacterium
ATGGTGCCGTTCGGCGACTTCCACATCTGCTTCAGGCCGAACTCCTTCACCCGCGCTTCGTCCGGGGTGATGGTGGCGCACTTGACGCCGACGCCGACCTTCTTGATGGCGTTCGCCGCATCGATCGTGACCTGATCGTCGGTCTTGTCGCGGTATTCCATCCCGAGGTCGAAATACATCAGGTCGATATCCAGGAACGGATGGATGAGCTTGTCCTTGATGTATTGCCAGATGATCCGGGTCATCTCGTCGCCGTCGAGTTCGACGACCGGGTTGGTCACCTTGATTTTTGCCATGGGGATAAAGGCCTTTGGAGCAGGGCGTTGCGGGGAGGGATGGATGGCTCGGCCTATAGCACCGTGACGGCGGACGCGAAAGCCGAATGGGCTGCATTACTGCGCTGATTTTTCAGATGTTCTGACGCTTCGTTCGGAATCGATCCGCCCCGCCTGCGCGCCGCGCCGGATCGCGGCCTTGGGCAGGCCGGCTCACGTTCTTCCGGAAATTCAACGGGATTCCATAAGCTCATTATTTTGCTTGAGAAAATGTCGCAGAGGCGCGATCCAGAGCGCGGCGGCCACGCCGTTGAATCGAAATCTCAAGTCGTAGACGACAGAAAGCATCGCGATGTCCGGCACGGACAGAACCAAAACCGGCATCGAGACCGTCGGCCCGACCGTCATCCTGGTCGAGCCGCAGCTTGGCGAGAACATCGGCATGGCCGCGCGCGCCATGGGCAATTTCGGACTGACCCGGCTGCGCATCGTCAACCCGCGCGACGGCTGGCCCAATGTTGCAGCGCAACGCGCAGCCGCCGGCGCCGACCACATCCTCGACCATGTCGAGCTGTTCGAGACCGTGGCCGAGGCAGTCGCCGACTGCACGCTCTTGTTTGCGACCACCGCGCGCGCCCACGATCAGGCCAAGCCCGTGGTGGCGCCGGAGGCGGCCGCGCGTGAGGCGACCGCGCAGATCGCGGCCGGCGGCCACGCCGGCATCCTGTTCGGGCGCGAGCGTGCCGGCCTCCTCAACGAGGAGGTGGCGATGGCCGACCGCATCATCACCTATCCGGTCAATCCCGGCTTCGCCTCGCTGAACCTCGCGCAGGCCGTGCTGCTGATGGGCTACGAGTGGTTCAAATTGGTGACGCGCGGCGAATTGCCGTTCGCGATGCCGGAGCGTTCGATGCGCGCCTCGCAACACCAGATGGAGGCGTTCTTCGAGAATCTCGTCGCCGAGCTCGACAAGGTCGAATTTTTGCGCCCGCCGGAAAAGCGCGACACCATGCTGGTGAACCTGCGCAACATTTTTACCCGCATGGAGCCGACCAAGCAGGACATGCACACGCTGCATGGTGTGGTGATGGCGATCGCGGAGGGGCGCAAGGGGCCGGCCAAGGGCGGCGTGCTCGACGGCGCGCAGGCGACGCGGCTGCGCGCGCTGCTCGCCGAGCAGGGGCAGGGCGTTCCCTCTGCCGACGGCAGCAGCACGGTGCGGGGGCTCGCGCGGCTGCTCCGCCGCAACCCAACCGACGCCGAGCGTATCCTGTGGCAGGCGCTGACCCGCGACCGCCGCTTCGCCGGCCTGTTCAAGCGGCAGACGCCGGTGGGGCGGCATATTCCGGATTTCGTCTCGTTTACGCAGCGCGTCGCGATCGAGCTGGTGAATGCCAATGAGAGTGACACCATCGCGAAGGATCGCGCAGCGCGATCCGCGTGGCTCGCCGAGCGCGGCTATCGCGTGGTGGATGTCGAGGCGGTGAAGGTGGAAGCCGATCTGGCGGGAGTGATGGAGGAGTTGGCGGTGCGATTGTAGTCAATCTGTAGCCATACGCGCGGTGGTCCGTGCTAGAACTGTCGCGTAATCGAGGCCAGTCGTATCTATCGGTGTCCCGAGTAGTTCTGCAAAGCCACGATGAATGAGAACTCGGGAGCGCAATGTTGGCCGTCGATAGGCGAACGCAATCTTGTCTGGCGTATCCAGCCCTTTGCGAATAGCGACCGCCAATATTTCATTCACCGCCGGCTGAGCCGCGTCTAAGCCTTTCGCAGCAAGAACGAGCTTGGCCACTTCGATGAAAGATGCCGCAATTAGATACAGACTGCGATTAGCGAGCTTTAAGACTAAATCACGTGCGCGAGGACAGCATTTGATCTTGTCATCCGCTACGCCGAGCGCCAACTCGATCTCGTGAAATGAACGTCCAGCTATCCAAGCTTGGAGCCCCGCTTTTAGCAGCGCAAATTCTGCGGCTGTTGGCGGGCCGCCCTTCTTCTTACCGCGCACGACGTAATTAACGATATCTGCGTCGTCGCCTAACAATGACAGATAGCTATCCTTGTCTGCCACGAAGAAGGCCACGATCCAGTCAATCCAAGCAACGACGGATGTCGGTATGGCTGCGGGATTGGCCATAAAGATGTTCTGTACAGCCAATAGGGGCTCATTCGAAAGTCCGGTTGATGCAGCAATCGTTACAATCTCGGGGCTTGCGATATTGTCAGCCAATACTGCCCGAAGTGCTTCCACCTTTTGATCAAACGATGCTTCCTGTTGCGCTTGCTTGGCCTTGAAAGCTGAAAACGAGCGTTTGACCATGCTGACTGCTTTGTCTACAGCGTCGTCGGCTTCCTCGCCCGCTCTCACGCGGCTAGAAAAATAACGGACGGTGGCATCGTCAAGATTGCCTGCCTGTATTTGATCGAGAATGGTCGTCAGGGGGTCGTCCATGGGAACGCACTGATCGTTCGGTGGCAGAAGCTGCCGCAATTTGCTGATGGCACCCGGCTCCGGATGGCCTGCTTCCGTAAAACCGGCGACTGGGTCAGGAATAAGTAGGACAATTCCATTCGCGAGGTGCCCGGCGCGCCCGGCGCGGCCTGCGGCGTTCAAAATTTCGTGTGGTTGAAGCGAGCTTCGTCCCGTTTCATCCTGCCGTTTATCGCCGGCCAGAATGGCAAATTGGGCGGGAATGCCTTGTGCGAGCGTCGGCGTTGCAACGATGACCGTCGAGCCGTCGTCACGCTTGAACATAGACTCCGCCAATCGGCGCTCTTGTGGAATCATGTCACCGTTATGGGGCAGCGCACTTCTGTCAGGCTGCACGAAGGAGTATTTGGATCCTCCCAATTCTGCCTGCACGGCTGTCCACAGCGCTTCCTCATTTGCCGTAAATGCGCTTGGCGCGCCTAACGCTGCTGCAATCTTTTTTGCATTCGTCGGTGCGTAGTCTGCCTGCTGGACAAATACGATCGTTTTCAGTCCGGCTCGCGAAGCCTGTATTGCTAGCGCATTTGCAACGCCGTTGGCGTTTGGCGTAGCCCAGCCATACTGCGATTGCGTCAGTGTAACTGCTTTACTTGAAAGCGAAACGAGGCGTACGTCTGCCGAGACTCGCGGGTTCCAATGTTGGTGAAGCCCGAAAAGCCCGTACGGGATCATTTCACGTAAATCAGCAATGTTTGCGAGGTCCTGTCTCCTATAGACTACGACACCTCGCGCCTGTCGACTTGGCTTCCAGGGATTCTGATAGGCCGTGCACGGGCGCCCCGTACTTTCTTGAATCCACTCCGCGAATTCTGCGGCGTTTGTTAGCATGGCAGATAATAACAGTAGGTCTGCGTCAGGCGCCCGCTTGAGTGCGTGCAACAAGCATAACATGGCGTCTAGGCTGCGTTTGCCACCTCCTATGGGGCTTAGGAGATGGCATTCGTCGAACACAAGTAGTCCGACTTCGTCGATTGCATCCGCAGAGTGGCTCAATAGGGCCAGGCACCGTTCGGGCGTCATCACTTCAATCGTCTGCAATTCGGGCCCGACAATGAGTCCTGTCAAATCTCCGTCAACCGATACCTCAACCTGAATTCCGCCAAGGCTCTTCGGAAAAGTCTCTTCCAACTCATCCCGTAACTGATCGACGAGGGCGAGTGTTGGCACAAGGAAAAGAACCTTTTTACCGCGCGCCAATGTCGATGCAATTTTCAGTTCGGAAAGCGTTGTCTTTCCGGCGCCCGTCGGCAGGACGAGAACGGCGGAACGACCCGTTTCCAGAATTCCCTCGGCAAGAGCTGCGCGATGGTTGCGCCACAATACGGGTTTTGTCTTGGCGCGATGTCTTACCCAACGATTCCAGAACTGCTGATCGGCACCGCCAGGAGGGGCTATACCAAGAAGGCCCGCCGAGAGGAGGTCGTCAGCAAGGTGTCTCAGCAGACGAGCCAAGTGGCGCGGTCCAGCAAACGTTGAGACAAGATCGGGACCTCCGATTTCAAGAATAAGATCGTTGGTTGCGAGTGACGACCTGTTCAAACGCCTGCTGGGGCGTGTCAAATCGCAGAAATTCAAGTTGTGGAAACGGCTGGCCGAGGAGGTGCGACACTAGTTGCACAATTCCAGACCAGCACAGCCCGTACAGCGCGTCAGCTGCCGACGTGATCCAAAGGCCATCAACATTCACTCGGGCGCGACGTAAGCGCGTAGCGCGCTCCAATATTGACTCAAAACGTTCTGTTGCCAGATCAAATATGGACTCGAGGACCGCGCTGCGAAGTCGATTTTCAATTCGAATTCCGCTCAGTGATCGCGCAGCTTCGCGTGCATCAGCGTTCTGCTCCGCGACTAGAAACAGGAGTGGTGCCGCGATGGACGGATGGATCGCGTCGGGCTCAAGGAGCGATTGTCCAGCCTCGTAACCAGCCACGAGAACGCGTCCGAGGAGTTGATGAGCTGTTGCTGCGACAAAGGCCGCGGCCCGCCGCGCATCGCCTTCCGCGCCTGTATCGACCGCTCCTTCATAAATATCGGCAATGCGCTTTAGCCGGTTCAGGGTGTGAAGTTGATTCGGATCGTCGGCAGGTGAAGCACCTTTCAAGCGCAACACAGCCAAATCAGAATAAATGCGCGTGAGTTCTTGCGGAAGTGTCAGCGGATCGACACCCGAGAGGCTAGGCGCTGTGCGAATTAATTCAGCGGTGGCTGCATCAAACATGGAACGCCTCAATCTTATCCCAAACCAATGCGGCGAAAGCGGCAAACCAGTTACGAATATGCGGTAACGGGAACGTGTCGCCGAGGCGGTCAGCGACGTCTGGTGTGACGGCGGTGTAGCCGGTAAAAAGTGAGATACAACGCAACGTGCTAAAGGGTGTCGGCGTTACAGTCAGCGCAGCTTGAAAAGCGAGCGGATGCACTTGGACCAATCGGTCATACAGTGCCACATGTTCGTCTGGTGTAAGGTTGAACCGTTCAACTAGGCTTGTGACCGCTTGCACAAGCTGATTATCGCGTTTGTGTTCCTTCCATTCGTGAAAAGATCGAAGAACGTTGTCGCGGAATTCACTCCGTGGATGCTCAGTGCATTTCTGCTCATGGATCACCACGCGCGTGATGTTGCGCGTGACCGGGTCGAATCCGATCTTTATCGTGTCAAGACCTTGCTGCGTCGACTTGAGATGCGGCGCCGAAATGACCTCATCGGGTGAGCCTGTGATTCTCGCAACAACCCATGAAATGATCTCGAACAGCAAGCCATCGCGATGCCATGTGAGAGGACCGGCGGGCGGTTGCAGTTGTTGGCCGAGTTGCGTCTTAAGCGCGTCTGCGGCGAAGGCAACATTGACCTGCGTTCCAGCGAGAACGCTTTCAGCATGTTTGGCCGATAAGCACGAGTGCAACGACGGTCGCGAGGGCGTTGTCGTCCAATACGGTCCATTGCTTGCC
>DASZZA010000257.1:0-3486 GCA_035545135.1 Lacipirellulaceae bacterium
TCATATTCGCCGTGTCGGATAACGACAAGTCGAGCACGTTTCCGTCGACAACATCCGGCGACTCGATGCAATACACCACTGGCCCTCGCATCAATGCCACACGCTTGCGATCAGCTACGACCTTTTCATTCGCGGCCACGCGCCGCACCGGCATTGGCAGATTGAGCGTAACCGTGTCGCTGGCGTTCCAAGCCCGATCGATTGTGACATAGCCCTTTTTGACACCAGTCGGAATTGCCTTGCCGTTGAGCGAAAGGCTGTAGCGTTCCGCAGATTCGTTCGCAAAATGGTACAAATCGCTTGGAAAAGCCTTGTCTCGCGCCCAGCCGGGTATGCGCAATTTCAGTACGATTCGCTGGTCGGCAGACGGTGGCGTGATTTTGATCGTCACTCGACCGTCCCACGGGTAGTTCGTTTCTTCGGCGATGTGCACGTTACTTCCGTCCACCCTCACGTCCGCCGCACCCGCAGCGAATAAATTGACATAGAGCACATTGCCGCGCGTAGCATAAGCATAGCCGGGAATTGAAGGAATGAATCGGCAGATGTTCGTCGGACAACATGCGCAATCAAACCACTTGCTGCGGACATAGTTGCCTTTGGATTCCAGCGGGTTGGGGTAGAAGAACGTTTTGCCGTCGAGTGATACACCGGAAATCGCGCTGTTGTAGAGCGCAAGCTCAAGCATATCGATGTACTTCCCATCGCCATGCAGCAAGAACATACGGTGGTTCCAGAAACAGGTCGCCAGGTTCGCGCACGTCTCGGCATACGCTTTGTCGTTTGGCAATTCATAGTCCTTGCCAAATGCCTCGCCTGCGGCCGTTGCTCCAATCGCGCCGGTGATGTACGTTTTCCGCCCGACAACGTTTTGCCACAGTCGGTCGACCTCGTTTCGGAGCGCGCGATCGTCGGTTAACGCCGCGACATCGGTCGCTGCGGAATACAGATACATGGCCCGCACGGCGTGACCGACCGCCTCTTGCTGGTCGACGAGCGGCTCGTGGTCCTGCGCGTATTCGCCCCACAGTTTGGGTCGGTCTTTGGTGGGCCGGCCACGTACACCGAGAAAAAATTGAGCTAAATGCAGATAACGCTCATCCCCGGTCGCTCGGTACAACTTCACCAGTGCCAGCTCCACTTCGGGATGCCCCGATGGAAGTTCCAACTTGCCGGGACCGAACGTATCGACCAGTAAGTCCGCACTTCTCTTGGCGACGTTCAAAAACGTCGGGTCTCCCGTCGCTTCCCAATTGGCGGCCGCCGCCTCGTACATGTGGCCCAGGTTGTACAGCTCGTGGCTGTCCCTGAGCGATAGCCACTTTTTGTTTTCGCGCGGAATGCAGCAGCGGATTTGATTCGGATTTGCTACCCGGTCGCGGGCCGTCCATTCGGTGTACAGGTAGCCGTCTTTTTCCTGCGCGGCCGCGACCCAATCCACCAGCTGGTTGAGGTACGCGGCCAGTCCATCGTCCGGGTGAATCATCAGCGTCCGGGCAGCTCCCTCCATCACTTTGTAAACGTCGCTGTCGTTGAAGCCGGCGATGCCCGTCCACTTGCCGTCCGACAAATGTGCGGCCACCTTGAAATTCTCGATTCGGCCCGTCTCCTCACATCTTTGGAATGAAACCGGGATGGTCGTCGTGCGATTCACCTCGATTCGCGGCGACCAGAACACGTCGGTAAATTTAACATTCTTTATGGCGACGGGATGAATTGGATAATCGCGAATCGGTTCCGCGCCGTACGTCCCGAATTGGTACGCACACGCGACGACCCCCGCCAAGCAAAACACATTGAATTTCATTGCCAAAGGCCTTTTATGTTCAGAAGAATGCATCCCAAGCCACAATCACAAGCATGACTGCGCCGACAGCCAGCTTACCGACCGTACCCCAGACTCGGCCCGCAAAAGCGCCGCGACCGGCCGCCAATCGCTGTTCGTGGGCGCGGCCTTTCCATGCTTCGCCAACGTAAGCACCGATGAACGCCCCAACCGCGCCGCCCAGGATTGCCATCACAAAGGAGCCGAGAATAGGAATCGGAGTGCCGATCGTCAGTCCAATCGCGCTGCCGACGATCGCACCGATCATCGAGATGGCAACGCCGCGTTTGCTGGCGCCTTTCTTTGCAGCGCCCGCGGCGCTAGCGGCGAACTCTACCAATTCGCCGAGCATTGCCAAACCGAGCAGCACGGCGACGGTTGTCCACGAAATCCCACGTCCCGCACCATTCGGCAGCAACCAGGCAAACAGCGCGGCGAAAACGACGATGATCCAATTGCCAGGCAGCGTGACGAGCGTGAGCAGCCATGCGACACCGCAGGATAGAATTAGCAACACAACCCACAAGTAGTAAACCCAGGCCGCCATGGCGGCAATTCTACGACGGCATTCGCTGTTCGTGCTATTCCACTCATCGAATTAAGATAAACTTTTCAGATCGCATCCTTTCGTTGGCAGCGATCGGCGTGAGGATGATTTGCCACCGAATAAGGTGCCGTCGCCCTGTCCTCTCCCAAAGGAAACGATTTAGGATCGGTTCTTATTTCCCAGGTCGCCGCTCTGTACCACCGTTTTGCTCATCCGCTCGGTGAGTCGCCGCAACGAACGGCTGCAGTCTTTGGGGTCGATCATCACCTGCAAAATGCTCGGTGCGTCATTCTGCTGCCATGCCGCGTTTAGCGCTCGATCGAATTCGCCCTCGGTGCGTATGAGGTAACCTTTGCCGCCGCCGAGCACTTCCGGCAATCGGTGGTAATTCCAATCAGCCACGTCGTTGAATTTCCAGTTGCCAGGATGCAGCAGGCGTTCCGTGCCGTAGCCCCGGTTATCGAGAATGATGACGACTGTCGGGAACTGGTAACGCACCAAATTCGAAAGTTCCATTCCCGTCATTTGAAACGCGCCATCGCCGACAATTGCCACGACGCGGGCATCGGGCCGCGCCACGTGAACGCCGAGCGCCGCCGGCACGGCAAAGCCCATGGAGGTGTAGTATGCGGGGCTAATGAATTCGGTACGGCCGCGCGTTGTGAGCTCCGTCGCGCCGAAAAGTGCATCGCCGACGTCGGCAATGACGACGGTGCCATCCTCGAGCTGTTCGTCGAGCCGGTCCATCAGGCGGGTGATGGTAATCGGTGCGTCTGGTTTTAGCGTAAATGGCTCCTTCCAGAATTCGGTGGGCGCGGGTGGCGGCGAATTCTTTGGCCGCGGATGCCTCGCAGCCAGGGCCTGTACGAAATCGGCCAATTGCACGTCGTGATAGTGATGATAGCGAACGCGGCAATCTTCGCTCGTCACGTAGATACAGTCGCCCAGATCGAGCTCGGCCGTGTAGATGCCCAGGTTGAGATCGGTCATGAACGTGCCGAGCATAATCACGCAGTCGCTCGCTTCAACGTATTTGGTCACATCGTCGCGGCCGAGGGCGCCTTCGTACAACCCCAAGTAGAGCGGATGCGTTTCGGCGACGACGCCTTTGCCC
>DASZZA010000258.1:0-2290 GCA_035545135.1 Lacipirellulaceae bacterium
AGCAGCCTTCACCAGGCTCTGCTCGAGTTGCCACTCGGTCACCGGTGACTTGGCTGGGATTGCAACAAAATTCCCCGATCCGCGCACTCTGCAGAATACGTGGGTCGGCGGCAGCAGTACCGGCGGCGGTTTCTTCGGTCGCGGTGGTGGCGCAAGCGGTATGCAGGCGACTGTCACCATGCCAGACGGTGAGAAGATCGAAGGCAAAATCGTTCGCAAGGACGATTTCATCGTCATCCTGACGCTTGCTGACGGCACGCGCAGGTCGATCCCGATCGATAACGGAGTTCCGCAAGTGGATGTGAAGGATCCGCAGGAGGCTCACAAAAAAATGGTGCTTCTGCTGGACGATCCGGACAACAAGAATATGCACGACATTACTGCCTATTTGGCGACCATCAAGTAGAGGAGCATGACGAAAATGAAGAAACTATTTTTCATCGCAGCCCTGCTTGCGGCGCCGATGTTCCTGTTGGCACAGAGCAACGCCGGTCTTGATCCGGCGGCCCTTCTTAAGCCTCTTTCAGACCAGTGGCCCTCTTACTCGGGCGACAATACGGGCAAGCGTTACAGTGCGCTTAAGCAGATCACTACCACCACGGTCAAGAATCTCAGTCTGCGGTGGGTGAATACGGGCATCACCACCGGTTGCGGTCCAGACGGCAAAGGTGAAGCAGCCGCCGGTGAAGTTGCATTGGCACCGGGGCGCGGCGGACGCGGCTTTGGCGGAGCCAGCAGTTCGGCGCCGATTATCGTCGGGGGCTTCGGTGATGGCACGGTGAATACTTGTGGGCCGACGCGCTTCGGCGGCGGCATCCTATCTGTAAACGGGATTCTGTACGGAGCGTCGCAGAACGATGTTTATGCAATCGATGCGCGCGACGGCTCAGTCCTGTGGCACTACTACTGGAAGTACCGCGGCGGCACCACTACGGGAACGCGCGGCCCAAGCATGTGGCACAATCTCATCTATTTCGAACTCCATGACGACTGGGTCGTGGCCCTCAACGCAACGACCGGCCAGGAGGTATGGAAGAAGGAAATCGCGCCGTTTGAGATGCAGTACTTCTCATCGAATGCTCCAATGGTGATCGGCGATCACGTTATCGTCGGCACAGGCAATGACACGGACGAGCCCGCTTATATCAAGTCTCTCGATCCTGAAACCGGCGAGGAGCAGTGGAGATTGTATTCAACGGCTCAGACAGCGGATGACCCTTCGGTCAAGACCTGGCCAACGCTCACCGCGGCGCAACACGGCGGCGGCACATCGTGGATTCCCGGTTCTTACGATCCGGAGACGCACCTGTATATGTTCGGCACCGGCAACCCCACTCCGGCTTATACGCAGGGGCGCGGCGATGGCGACAATCTCTACACGTCTTGCCTGCTTGCTGTGAACGTCGATACCGGCAAAATTGCCTGGTACTTCCAGACATCGCCGCATGACACGCACGATTGGGATTCGACGCAAACGCCAATCATCGCCGACTTGCCATTCAACGGTCGTATGCGCAAGCTGGTCATGATGGCCACGCGCAACGGCTACTTCTATGTTCTCGACCGGACGACGGGCGAACATCTCATTACGCGGAAAATCGGCCTGGTGAACAACTACGCTTCGGGCGTCGATCCGGATGCGCAGCCAAAGCTGAACGCGCGGGGAGAAGTCATCCGCAATCCCAATAAGGACGCTACGATCGCTGGCTCGCTGGTCAACAGCGATGTGACAAACTATCCGCCGCCGTCCTTCTCGCCCGAAACGGGATTGTTTTACGTGCATGAGACAAACGGCCTCCACATCGATTATCTGATGGAGCCCGATCCGCGCGGCTCGATGGGCTTGGGCGGAATCACAGGCGGCGCCAGCTTTTCGTATGGCTCCGACTTGGCAGCGATCGATTACAAGACGGGCAAAGTGAAGTGGCGCCATCCGCTTACCGAGGCCGCCGTCGGCGAAACCACGACTGCCGGCGGAGTGCTCTTCCTATCGGGCAGCGGCGGTATCGAGGCTCTCGATGCGGCCACGGGCAAACCGCTCTGGCACGCGGAAATCGGTGGTCTCTCAAGCCCTGTAGAGACGTTCCTGCTGGACGGCAAACAGCACGTGCTCGCAACGGGAGCGACCGGGTTGTACATGTTCGTACTGAATTAGATTGGTCGCCGAGACTCGGCGGGGAAGCGACTCTTTTGATCGCGGTCGCGCCGTGGTTTTAGCCGATGCTTTTGGCGAGGTCAGACCAGGAATGAGCGGCGTTGAGGCTGCCTTGCGCGTCGCGCCTTTGATGTT
>DASZZA010000259.1:0-2019 GCA_035545135.1 Lacipirellulaceae bacterium
GACCATTGTCCAAGGTGCCGGCCGCAAAGAAGACGTCCAAAAGCGAATTGAGCAAATCCGCAAAGGCATCGAGGCGACGACCAGTGATTATGATCGCGAAAAGCTGCAGGAGCGACTGGCCAAGCTCACGGGTGGGGTCGCAATCATCTCGGTCGGCGCATCGAGCGAAGCCGATATGAAGCAAAAGAAGGCCCGCGTCGAGGACGCGCTCCACGCCACCCGTGCCGCGGTCGAAGAGGGCATTTTGCCCGGCGGCGGCGTGGCCCTGTTGCGGTGCCGCGAAGCCGTCGAAAAGGCCCGCTCCACCGCGAAAGGCGACGAACGCATCGGCGTCGATATCGTGCTCGGCGTGCTCGATGCGCCGCTTAAGCAGATCGCCGATAACTGCGGTCTACCGGGCAGCGTCGTCGCCGATGAAGTCGCCCAGAAGCCGACGAACATGGGATACGACGCCAACGCGGGCGAGTATGTCGACATGATGAAGGCCGGCATCCTCGACCCGACCAAGGTCGTCAAGACGGCCTTGGCCAACGCCGCCAGCATCGCTGGCCTGATGCTCACCACCGAGGCGCTCGTCACCAATTTCGACTCGAAGGATGAGGAGAAAAAAGGCGTCGTCGGCAGCATCCGTTAGGTAATGACGTGGTCGAATGACGAATGAGTTGACGCCGGCCGAGCCCCGCCATTCGCCATTCCCATTTTCGACGTTCATAGATTTGGTTGACAGCCGCTAGCGGGCCACTTCGCCTATGGGCAAGTGGCCCGCTTGCATAGAATTTGAATGTAAAAACGAACGTCTCAATGACGAATGTGGACCGTAACCTAAGATTAAACAGTTGTTCGTCATTCGCGATTTCGTCATCCGCCAGTAACGCATGGCCACCCAACGCGACTATTACGAAATCCTCGGTGTCCCCCGTTCCGCCAGCAACGGCGAGATCGCCGGCGCATATCGTAAGCTGGCCGTGAAGTATCACCCGGATAAAAACCCCGGCGATCACGACGCGATCGAGCGGTTCAAGGAAGCGGCCGAAGCCTTCGAAGTCCTGAACGACCCCGACAAGCGAGCCCGTTACGACCGCTACGGACATGCGGGCCTCAACGGCCAATTCGGCGCACATCATTTTGGCGATGTGGAGGACATCTTCTCGGCCTTCGGCGATTTGTTCGGCGATTTGTTCGGCGGACGTTCACGCAACCCGCGCCGAAAAGGGCGCGACGTCCGCTGCGACGTGACGCTCACGCTCAAAGAAGCGGCCCAAGGCGTGACCAAAACGGTCGAATTCCAGCGACACGAACAATGCGAGAAGTGCAATGGCACCGGCGCTGCCGAAGGCAGTCGCCGCGAAGTGTGCAGCTATTGCCGTGGCCAGGGTCGCATCATCCAGTCGGCCGGCATCGTGCGCATCCAAACGACGTGCCCTTCCTGTCATGGCCAAGGCTCCGTGATCAAACACCCGTGCCCCGAATGCCGCGGCAGCGGGCAGGTCCTCAAGAAAGTTACCACAGTCGTTCAAATCCCCGCCGGCGTCGACGACGAAGTGCGCGTGCGAATTGAGGGCGAAGGCGAACCTAGCACCAGCGGCGGCCCGCCTGGCGATTGCTACTGCTTCATCAGCGTGTTGCCCCATTCGCTGTTCGAACGCGACGGTCAAAATCTCATCTGCCGAGTCCCGATCACGTACGCGCAAGCCGCTTTGGGAACGACACTGGAAGTGCCCACGCTCGATGGTCGCGGCGAGGTCGAAGTTCCGGCCGGCACGCAATCGGGCGCGATCTTCAAGCTCGGCGGCAAAGGTATGCCCGACCCGCGACGTCGCGGTTTGGGCGATTTGCTCGTCCAAGTGTTCATCGAGGTACCCAAAAAGCTCAGCAAAGAGGAACAATCTTTGCTCCGAGAGTTGGCAGAGCTGGAGCACAAGCACGTTGCGCCCGAACGCAAAAGCTTCTTCGCCAAGCTCAAAGAGTATTTCACGGCCGACGAACAACAGGCAAATATCGTTGATTAAGAGGAAACGG
>DASZZA010000260.1:0-7487 GCA_035545135.1 Lacipirellulaceae bacterium
GTACGCGCTCGTCAACTTACCCGGCACCGCTATGCGGCGTTTACGCAACTCGTCTATGCTCGTCGCATCGCGAACGACAACCATGGGCCCATATCCGTCGCCCATGCTGGCTCCGCACGTGCACAAAATGTACTTGTCGTGTAAGTAAGCGTAGGCGTGAATACTCACGGCGGTCAGTTCAAGTTCGGCCTGAAACGCCCGGCGATTAAGCGTCTCGATGTCGACAAGCTCGTGCGTAAACTGATAATCGCCCGTGTCCAACCGGTTGTTGGCGAGGGCGTAAAACATGAACGCATCGTCTGGATCGGGGCTGTGCCCCACGCGAATCAATTGCTTGGTAGCCGTCAAGATGGGTGCTCCTCATGCGATTGGTTGGAAGATCGCATGATAACACAGAGCCGACCATAGCGCAACGATATGATAAAGACAACGAACCGCTCTATCGCACGCGAACGCGACTAGGCCTGCCACGAAACGCTGGAGGCCGGTCCGTGTGCGTCGTGGGAATCGAACGGACGCGAGTGGGGCGCGGGGGGTCCCGCGGCTGCCGCAATACCGCCGAATTTTTCGCATACGAGCTGCCAGGTTTGCCGCTCGTACTCGAGGATTCGCAACGCCTCGGCGAGAGCGGCCGCATCGGAGTTGATCTTTGCCTGGGCCACCCGGCGGAACAGAAACCAATAGAGATCAGCCAGACGTCGGTTGATGGGTGTTTTATCGTGCCGCAAGCCGGCCAACATTTCGCCCACGATATCCACGAGACGCATGAGCGAGGCCTCGGCGACCGCCCGCTCGGCTCGTTGCAAGGCGTCGTCGGCTTGCCGGCCAAAACGAATCGCTCCCTCGATCAGCATCAAGTGGAGCCGGTGCGGCGGCGCGGTAAGGATTCGCGATTCCAGGTAGGATGCTTGTTGCATGGGGATTTGCCGAACCGAGGCTTCCGAGTTGCTTCGTGAACTAAACGACCGTTGTCGCCCTCACGCTATTGATCGGCGGAATAGGCGTATAAGTGGATAACGCCGACGCGTTGCTCTTCAGCGATGCGACGACGGATTCAAGGTTATTGAACTGGGCCAATAACGCGTCGCGCTGCGCGTTGAGCCGGTCGGTCATTTGATCGATACGCCGATTGTTTGCATCGATAATACTCGTCAATGAATCGACGCGGTTGGACAGCAGCGAATTACTCGTGCTCGCCAGTCGCTCGCAGGCTGCATTGAGTTTCGCGCCTACGCCGGACGCCGAATCGGTAAACAGCTTGGTGACCGCATCCGGGTCCTTTTGAAAGGCAGCCGTCAACTTGGCATCGTCCAGCACCATCTGTCCCGAATCGTCCAACGTAATTCCGACAGATGTCAGCGACTGGAATTGACCTAGTCCGTAGTACGGCGAAGTAATCAGTTGTGTCAGATCCGTGTCGACTTGCAACGCTTCGGTCGTGCCGAACAATAAGCCGGTCGTTTGTGCGGTCGGATCGTATGCAGTCAACTTGTCGAGCGTCGTCCGCAGCGAGTTGTACGCCGAAACAAATTGCTTAGCCGTAGCAACCAGCGAATCGGTCGAAGTGCTGACGTTCACCGTCACTGGGGCCAACGTGCCGTTGTTTACCGTCACGTTGAGTCCATTTACGACGTTTTCGAACGTGTTCGACGAGGAGCTCAGGAGCGCGCCGCCCCCTCCGCTCGAACCATAAAGTAGCAGCGCGTCGCGGCCGCCGCTGATCTCTTGGAACGACAACGAAGTGTCGCTTGTATCGATAAGCAATTCGTTGGACGCACCGGACTCATTGGCCGTCAGCGAGAGCCGCTGCCGCTTTCCATCGTTGAGCACACTCGCTGTCACGCCGCGGTTTAGGGCATTGATCTTCGATACGAGCGTGCTGAGCGTATCGTCGGCCGTGATCGTAACGGTGGTTGTCGTCGAGCCGTCGATGACCTGCTTCTGAACGCCATCAACGTCCGCCAATGTTGAAGTCCCAACGAGATTCAAATCTTTGGCCGTCGTACCGTTGCCGACCTCGGTCACTGTAATACTGCCAGGGCCGCCGAAGGTGTCGACCAGCTCAATCCCGTCGCCGCGATCGTTGATCCGTGCCTGCACTCCCACACCAACCAGCGCGTTAATCCGGTCGATCACGTCTCCGACCGTAGTCGCGACGTTGTCAACTTGGTTCAAATCGACGGCCCCCAGCACGCCGGTGGTGCCGGTAATTTTGAAGTCGCCTACCTGAATTCCGGCCCCGCCGTTGAGCGACGAGAGCAACGTTGCCGCGCTGACTTGCTGGCGATTGAGCGCGCCACTGTTCACCGAAGTCGCCGTGCCATCGGCGATAAGTCCAAGCTTGCTGGCTGAATCGGTGGCGTCGCCGTCGGCCACGATGAAGTTGCTCGTCGTGCCACCCGTCGTATCGGACAGCACAATGCCATTGCGCGCTGCATTGATTGAAGCCGTAACACCAACTGCCTGGGCATTGATCGCAGAGACAATCTGGCCCAGCGTCTCGGCTCCCGACAGGTCGATGTGCGATGTGTCGCCATTGCGGTTTGTAATGTCGACGTCGCCAAGTGTGCCGAGTCCCTTGCCGCCGTTCATGCTGGAAACCAGCGTATCGCGCAACCCGCTCGCTAGCCGCGCGCCTGTAATCGTGCCGCCGGCGGATGCGACGGTCAGGCCCAGGTCGTCGGCCGCCGTGCCGCCACCCACGTCCGTTACGGCAAACGTGGATGCACCGGTCGTCAGATCGGTGAGTTGCAGACGGTTGCCATCGCCGCCGATTGCCGCCGATAACTTGGTGGGGGCCGCCGCATTGATGGCGTCGATAACGCCCCCTAGTGTGCTCGCATCTCCCAGATCGACATTCACGGTCGAACCGTCGGCAAGCGTAATACTCAGCTCATCTCCGCTGCGGAGCTGAATGCCTGTTTCATCATTGAGACTTGAAAGCTTGGAATTTGCGCTTAGCGTGAACACATCGGAACCCGTGGCCGTCGAAGCCGCCACGTCGATTCCCGCGAGCCCCAGATCGGTCGCAGTCGATCCGCCGCTCACTTCCTGCACTTTGAGATTACCCGACCCGCCGCTGTTATCGAGCAGTTGCAATGAATCGCCGCTTACAGCGGCCGTGACATTGATCGATGTGTTGTTATTGATGGCGTCAAGCACATCATCGATACTACGGGCGTAGCTCAAGTCGATCACCGCACTCGCACCACTTCGATCGGTAATCCGGATCTTGCCCCCGCGGACGCCGGTGCCGCCGTTCAACTGGTCGAGCGAAATGCCCTTGTCGACAAATCCACCCACCCCGAACGTAAACGAGCCCGCCCCGATCTTATCCGTCGACGCGAAGCTTTGGCTCAGCAGTTGCTGTGTGGACGCGGTTTGAACCGGTGTAAACAGGTAACTTCCCGGCGCCGGACTTCCATCCGTGGCGACCGCCGCCGTCAATGCCGCGTCGTTCGACGTAGCCTGCCGAGTTTGGAACAGGCTCGCTGTGCCGATCGCGTTGGCCTCGTATTGGAACGCGGCAATCAGCGTCTCCAACTGAGTGACCGCCGTCTTTTCGTTCGTGAGGTCCTGAGTCCGGCTGGTCAGGATGTTTTTCGATTGCGACGCAACCGCCATCAATTGGTCGACGGTGTCTTGAATCGGGATGCCCGTAATCAGCCCTGTACTCGGCGTGATGAGGCCCGTGCTCTGAGACGTGAGGCTCGGCGTAACAAGGCTCGTGCTGGAGGGAATGCTGGTCATGCTGCGGCGTCGATACCGAGGCGCCCTTAAAAGCTTACGCCACGGCTGCTAGCACCGCGCGCGGAACTCTATCGAATATATCGACCAAGCCGTCAGCCGTTTTCAATTCAACCGTCCGCTGCCCACAGGATAATGAATTGAGCAGGAAACGAACGGACCCTTTAGCAACCGGTTGATAACTTTGCACGGAGTCTGCGACCTCGGGGCATCCGCAAAGAAATGCCATCCTCTCACAAGGCCGGCTAAAGCGTTCAACACAGTATTCGCCTCACTGGAAACTTCAAAGCAAAGCTAGTGCAAAAAAAGCAGCCGGCCCGGCCACTTGGACCGAACCGGCTGATAGCTTTCTTGTAGGGTGGGCATCTCCCACCTTCCTACTTATTGTCGATAGGCAACTGCCACTCTATACCAGGTATTACTGACGGAGCAGTGCTAGCACGTTTTGCGGATTCTGGTTGGCAACCTGTAACACCGTCGTGCCAGACTGCACGAGGATTTGAGCCCGCGTGAGGTTAGCCGTTTCCGCGGCGAAGTCAGCATCACGAATTTGGCTCTCCGCGTCGGTCAGGTTCACCAACGTGTCGTTCAGCGTGCTCTTGTTCGAATCCAGTGTCGTACTCTGAAACGCGCCCAACCGGCCGCGTAGCGACGTGATCTGGCTGATCGCCTCGTCGACGATCCGTGCAGCAGTCGTTGGGTCGGTGCTCAGATCGGCCGCACCACCAGAAGCTAACTGGTAAAGGGCGCCGTCGGTGCCGCCCAAGCTGGCCGTGTTCACGCTCGTGATACCGATGCGAGCCTGCTGGGTCGTCACCACGTCCGGACCGAGTTGGAACAACGCGCCACCACCGGTAATGTCGAAGTGGATAGTGCCAGTGAATCCTGCCGCGACGGACGTGTTCAGGTCGAGCGAAGACGTGTTCACCGACAGTGAATTCGCACGACCGGTCGCCGCGATGCCGTTGATCGTCGCCGCCACGTCCGTGCCGGTGGCTCGGGTGCCTTGACCGACGGCCGTGCCGATCGTGCCACCGGAAGCTTCCGAAATCAACTTCAGGTCAACAAACGAGGCGGTGCCGTATCCGGTCGACGTAAGCTCTAGCGTCGTGCCATTTACCGTGGCCTCGACGCCTGTCGCGCTCTTGTCCGAATTGATGGCGTCGGCCAATTTCGAGATCGCGGTCCCGGTGCCGAAGCTGTATACTTGCGAACCATTCGAGCCAGACAACTCGAAGACCACGTCCTGGCTCAGACCACCGCTCGCAGCAGAACCGCCACCCAGCGTGGCTACACCCGGCGGGGTGTCGGACGCATCAATGTAGTTGCTGTCGCCCGACGACGAGGTCGCCACGGCCGAGTAGCCGGTTAGGCCGTCGATGGCGGCGATAATTGCTGCTTTCGTCACTGTACCGCGTTCCTTGACGACAATGTTGCCGCTGCCGTCGAGCGAAGCAACCGCACTGTTGTTGGCAATGGTGTTGTCTTCGGAAATTGTAACGGTTACACCATTGGCCGCGGCGCCAGCGGTGTCGGCGGTCACCGAGAATGTCGTACTGCCGACGTCACGACCGTTGGTTGTATAGGTCGGCGTGTAGTTCCCGGCATCGCCGGCGGCCAGTGCCGTATTCGCTACGCCAGTCGCCGTCGCGGTGAAATCGGCGCCACCGTTTGAATTCTGAATTGCTGTCGCAATATCGGTGTTGGTGACGCCACCGGTCAGGTCGGCGTCGATCGTCAGCGTGCCGGCCGCAAACGTCACTGAGCTAACCGTGCCCGTTGTGTCGTTCGTATCATTGACCACGATGGAAATGCCATTACCGTTGGCGCCCGCGGCTGCACCACCGCTAAGGGCCGTTACGTCGACGCCGACCGCGGCGGTCGTGTCGAAGTCGAAATGGAATGCTGCTTGCGCTGCCACGTTGGAGAGCGTAAGGCTTGCCGTGGCGTTCGTCGCCGTGGTGGCGGCGGGAACATTCGTGATATCGACCTCGGCGTTGGTGGCCGCAGTCGTCACGTTGATATCAACCGACTGGCTGCCAGCGCTGCCAAGGTTGGCTTGGTTGATCTGCAAGCCGCTCAACTGGCCAAAGTTGGAACCGGCCGAGGTGACGAAGTCCAAGCTGCCGTCCAGAAGCTTGCGGCCTTGGAACGTGACCGTTTGGGCGATCCGGTTCAAGGCATTCAATGACTGGTCGATCTGCAACTGATCGGCCGCAATCTGATCGGCACTCAACGCACCGCCGTTGGCCGCTTCGGTCACCAGGCCACGAATGTCGTTCAGCAGGGTGCTCACCTGCCCCAAACCGCTGTCGGCGGTGGCGATAACCTGGTTTGCACGATCCGTGTTGCTGATAGCTTTGGTGATGCTCGTGATGTCGCTCCGCAAATTCTCGCTGGCAATCAAGCCGGCCGGATCGTCTTTACCCGTATTGATCCGCAAACCGGTGCTGAGCCGTGTCAGCGACTGCTCCAATGCCGCGTTGGATTTGTTCAACGTGTTTTGGGCAACCAAAGAGCTAACGTTCGTGTTAATCCGAGTCATCGCAAACCCCCCTTTGGGACAGAAACTTGTACCAACCTAGGCCGGACTGCCGCAAAGCGACTTGCCAGCTTTTGTGTTGTTGACGTTTGTAATTTTCCGCGGCTCAAGACAACGCGTCTTGGTCGCAGGTCCGACTTCACTGCCCCAAAGTGCCCTCTGCTCGTCAGCTCAGGGACTCGTCCATCACCCGCGCGGTAGAAACAAAATCAAACTGAGCAAGCCTAGGTTGCGATTGTTGCGCGTAAAGATGTCGCAGTAAAAAAATTGCCTGCCACATGCCGCGCGCCGGTCGCCTACGCAAACTTATCGACGTGTAAAATTAGGCTCTTTACGTGGCTCGTGTGGTTTCTGAGCGCCGGCGGGGGGGACGCCCTGGCATAGACGTCACAACCGGAATAAACCGGCAGGTGCCTAGCCGGCCCTATTTTCGCTCGTTCGGCGCGCGTCCGATTTGCCGCGCCTCGTCCACTTGAATTTTGGACGCCTGCTGGTTCTCGCGCTGAATAGCTTCGTACACCTCGCGTCGATGTACCGATACTTCGCGCGGCGCTTCGATTCCGAGCCGAACTTTGTCGCCGCGCACATCTACAATCGTCACGACGATGTTGTCGCCGATGATGATGCTTTCGTCGCGCTGGCGGGAGAGCACAAGCATGATACTAGCTTGATCGGAAGCCCCGACGGAGGTACTCAAGAAAGCCCCGCTACATTTAGAACGTAGCGGTTATAGGGGAATGAAGAATGACGAGCATCGATTAACGATTTTTCCGCCTACTCCGCCTCCATCACACCTGGTTCGTTTTGCGTCACTCACGTTAGGCGGTTTTCCGCCGTAACGTACCTTCGAGCCGGTGCCGCACAGGATGATCATCACGTGCCACAATCTGCCGTCCGATCCGTTCGGCCAGATGAATTACCAGCGGTGCCTTGAGATTCAGCGCCAATCCATCGTTCGCCTGGCTGACGATCACTAGCACCTGCGCGTCATCCGGGTTCTCGAGACCCAGCGACGCGATCTCTCGCTTCCCCACGCGAACCTGATATTCCGGCACGAATCGCCGCGGGCTCACCACACCCATCGCCACTTCAGGCCGCTCCAAGCTCTGCAACCAGCCGAGCGACGTGTTCTCCGCATCGCCCAATAGAACCCAGCGGCGGCAGTCTTCCATCCCGATCAGGCCGTCCGCGAAGGTCA
>DASZZA010000261.1:0-4854 GCA_035545135.1 Lacipirellulaceae bacterium
CAAGTGAGATTGTGAAGTTTTTGAAAAGAGCGCTGGCACAAGTTTGACCACTGGAGTTGCATGCGCGATCTGATTAATTACGCGTATGACAGCGGTACGCTAGTTGCATGGCGTGTGCAGCTTCTGCCATACTCGAAAAAATCGCGCAGTACTATCGTTGCACAACGGCCGGCGAACGATCTCGCAGGGCCGCATTTGGTGACTGAGCACTTTTCGCAACAATCGTATTTTAAAGGTGCATGGATCGGCACAAGTATCAGGTTCGTGATGCTGATTTCGGTCATGTGGCGCCTTCGCGCGAGGCGGTCCGACGGGGCCGGGAAAGGCGGAAATGCCGACTGGAACGGAGGTTGGGGCGTGATTAAAATAGGGATAGTAATTCGCGGCCGAATGCCGGCCCTATACCTGTGCGATTCTGCGACCCGACCGGAGTGAGGTTGGTGTCAACCCTGTATGTCTAACGCGTCCAGTGCAGCTCTGAGTTCCAGCGTTCTGCTCTTGAATCGACAATACGTTGCGATTCATGTCATCGACGTGCGACGGGCATTTGTGCTGCTATTTCGGCGGCTGGCGGAAGTGATTCACATCGACGGCGATCAGTGGGCGAATTATGACTTCGAATCGTGGCGGGAAATCAGCGAATTGCAGTCGCAATTTAAAGAGCCGCATCAAGATTGGATTCGGAGCGTTCACTTCGAAATCCAGGTGCCGCGGGTGCTACGACTGTTGCATTACGATCGCGTGCCGAAGCAGCGTGTGCGGCTGAACCGGCGGAATATTTTTGCCCGCGACGGCAATCACTGCCAATACTGCGGAAAGCGATTTTCAACGAGCGAGTTGAGCCTGGATCACGTGGTGCCGACGTGCCGCGGGGGCGATACATCATGGGAGAATCTGGTGTGCGCGTGCGTGCGATGCAACGTGCGCAAAGGTGGACGCACGCCGAACGAAGCGGGCATGAAATTGATTAAGAAGCCGATGCGGCCCAAGCGCAGCCCGTTGCTAACGGTCAAGCTGGGTAATCCGAAGTACGCGAGCTGGAAGACGTTTTTAGACAACGCGTACTGGTCGGTGGACTTGAAATAGAGTCGTAAGTCGTAAGGTATAAGTCGTAAGTAATTGATCTTTACTTACGACCTACGTCTTACGCCTTACCGCTTACTCCTTAGCCAGCGGTTCTTTCTTTTCGGTAATGACCGGGCACTGAGGAGCCATTTCGGCGTTGAGCTCGATGAACGGCTTCCACTCTTCGGGCACGTTGTCTTCGTGAAAGATCGCTTCGACCGGGCATTCGGGAACGCAGGCTTCGCAATCGATGCACTCGTCTGGATGGATGTAGAGAATCTTCTCGCCTTCATAGAAACATTCCACCGGGCAAACCACCACACAGTCGGTGTACTTGCAGCCAAAGCACGGTTCGCAAACGACGTGCGTCATAAGTCGCGATCCTCCTTAAGGAAGCGGTTCTAACAATAGTTGGAGACGTCAGCCGGGTCGGTGCGATTGCTTGCCTAGTAATGGACAAGATAGTCCACCCCACCTTGACAAGTCATTACGACAAAAGCACTTGAATACCCTGGGCGACCGCTGTTCGCGCAATCCTAGTTTTGGCGGCGTGGAGTGTCAAGCGGTGGCGGGACGATACGCCGCGTCGAGGAATGTCATAGGCCTCTGATGGGGTGGCCCACGATGCAGGCGACTCGTCCGATCTGCGAGGGGAATGGCTTTGTCGGGAGCCCGCGATGGGTTGCTATTCTCACAAGCGGCCCAAGATGGTTCGGCTATTTCGGCCGATGGCCCCGCTTCTGGTGCACGAAGCGGCCGGCTGAAACCCTCGCCTTGCTGCGGCCGAAATTCCTACCTAAAATTAGACATAGTAGGGGCAAGCGCTCGCGAATTGCTGTTCTACTCGTGCAAGTGGAATTATTTCTTCTCGGCCGAAAACTCGGCCTGCGGACGAATGCGCAAGGGCGACGGTCGCTCCCTGCATGCGCTAGCACGTGAAGGTGGTGCCTGTGGCCCTGTCGGAAATCGATCGCAGTCTGCTGGATCGCTGCCAGAGCGGTAAGCCGCGGGCGTGGGAGGATTTCGTTGATCGGTTTATGGGCCTGGTTGTGCACGTGATCAACCATACGGCCCAATGCCGGTCGATTAATCTGTCGGCGGCCGATCGAGAAGACCTGGCGGCGGAAGTGTTTTTGGCGATCGTGGACAACGACATGGCCGTGCTACGGCACTTTCGCGGACGGAGCTCGCTGGCAACGTATCTTACGGTTATTGCGCGGCGCGTCGTCGTTCGCAAATTGGCGGAAGGGCACTCGGCTGTGCCGTTGGGTGATATGGTGGCCCATGCCGAAGCGGACGAAGACGAGCCGGAGCAACGCATCAGAGATCGCGAAGAAGTTGGCCGGCTTTTGGGTCAACTGCAAGGCTCAGAGGCCGTTGTCGTACGGATGTACCACCTTGAAGGCAAAAGCTACGAGGAAATCAGCCGGTCGGTTGGCATGCCGGAAAACAGCGTGGGACCGATGTTGAGCCGTGCGCGGGCCAAGCTCCGCCGGCGGGCGGGTGTGGACGGGGCCACAACGTAGCGTCCATTCTGAGTTGAGGCTGATTCCCAGCCGCGGGCGCAGTGATTGTGACTCTACGCAAGTTGTCGTTCTCGGCAATAGATTCGGCTTGGCGGCCGACGCTAAACAGGGCTGCTGCTAGCTCCGCATATTCCGCGGGACCGGTAAGGCTTTCAATCCGGGGCATGGTACCGCCGTCACGGTCGGCATACGCCTCAACCGGCGATTTGTTTTCGACCGAAGCTATAACAGCACTATCGATAAACCCGGCCGCCCAGAGGCAAATCGTATGATTCGCTGGTTGAAATCCGCCGCCCGAATGGGAGTTGTTTTCGCTGGTCTTTCCGCCTGTGCATGCTTCGCTGCGGGAGAATTCGCCGCCACAACGGGCGACGATGCGCACGAACAAAGCTGGCTCCGTCAGCAAAGGATCAACAACAAGCAAGACGCGCGGACGATTATCCAGCAGAAGGCTCAGGCTCGCGCCCAACAGCGGCAGGACCGGATGGAGTCGATGGCGTGGTATGGAATGTCGGCCAGCCGACCGACGGGCGCACCGACGCCCTTTACGTCGCGGTCGAGCCCGATGTGGGAAATGCCGGGGGGGCAACCACTATCGTGGTACCCAGATTGGGTACGGCCCAATTACGTGTTCTACTGGTGGCCGTAGCTGTTGGGCGGACAGGCAGCTTGCCCGAAAAGGTGTCAGCAACCCAATGCTTGTGTCGCGAAGAGATCAGAATCGACGACAGACCGGGTTCCTGACAGTTTTTTGACACACGACGAATTAGGGCAAATTCGTCGGTCGTGCACCCACACCGCCCGTTTTTTTGGGCGTTTGACTAGGGCAGTCGATCTTGTAAAATTGAAGTTGAGTTCATGGTTTCGTTGTGGCTTGGATGTTGCCTTATTGAGTTTTCGAGCTTTCAGTGGGCGAGCTCCTGAAGCTACTGCTAATTCTGGTGATTCTGATTCTGCTGTTCAGCCATCGCTTGCCGTCGATCGCACGTTCGCTGGGGCAGAGCGTTTCGGAGTTCAGGAAGGGCGTCAAGGAACTAGAAAACCAATCTGACAACGATAAGTCGGAGTAATCGACCGTAAGAGCCGGATCGGCTTGGATGGGATGCCAGACCGAACAACTCGAACGGCGGGAGAAGAATTGTTATGTTCGGTGGACTTAGCGCTGCACACATCTTGATCTTCGGCATCGTTGCCATCCTGCTGTTCGGCAACCGATTGCCGTCGGTAGCTCGCTCGCTCGGCCGGAGCCTTGTTGAGTTCAAAAAGGGGATGAACGAGTTGGAGAACGAATTCAAGGCATCGGTATATTCCGAGCCGACAACGACAGCGCCGCGCGTAACCTACAATGAACAAAGCGAGCCGGCTGCTCCGCGATTTGAGCCGCCAAAGGCCGACGTTGCCTCGGCTGAACCAAAAAAGGCGGTCGTGGTGGAGTGATTCCACACATGACAAGCAACAAGCTTCTATCTGCGGCATACTCCGTATCGTCTACTTGGAGCGCGCAATCTGGGGGTGCTTAGTTTGTGCGCGCCGTTGACAGTAATTCGGTAAACCAACTAGGCTGTTCTGGATTGGGGCGACTAGCTCAGTTGGTTAGAGCGCTGTGTTCACACCGCAGAGGTCACTGGTTCGAGTCCAGTGTCGCCCATTGAAAACACTAATGGTGTACAGGCAATTTGCGTTTTTCCCGACGTTTCTCTAAGAGTCTGTTCAGTAGTATTCCCATCCTTTCCTACCAATTGTGTCGTGTGCTGCTGCGGTTTTTGCTGCGCTTTTCCAATCGCCCTAGCAAAGTGTGCTTCGGTCGTTTGGCGATAGTGCTTGTCGGCAATGGCCGGCGTATGTCCAAGCCAGTCGGCGCAAACGTGCGAGGGGAATTCGTCGGCCAATTCCGTCGCCCTTGTGGCCCGCAAATTCTGGAATAGCTTCGGCCATGTTTTCAACCCGGCACGCCGAATGATCTTGCATAGCTGCGTTCGCAGATTCGCGTTCGTATCCCGGTAGCGACGAATTACCGGCTGTTCACTCAACCGATTTGCCTTCGGGTCAAAATCTACCAGCAATTCATCAAGCACGGCTTGTAGGTACGGCACTAGCTCTGAGAATAGCGGAATGACGCGAATGCCCTGCCCTTCGTGGTGTTCAGTCTTAGATGCCCTTATGGTGATTCTGCCGGCCTGCCAATCCACGTCGCCCCAAGTTAGAGCCAAGTGTTCCGACGGGCAGCGTAGGCCACCATAGCGGCTAAGAGCGAAAATCAGCC
>DASZZA010000262.1:0-9588 GCA_035545135.1 Lacipirellulaceae bacterium
AAAAAGAATCGCTTTCTTCGGAACTGGCGCTTCCGTGAAGCCGGCATCGTCTTCGTGCAGCCAAAACAATAGGAATCGGGAAAATTGTGTGCACCATTTCTACGCGCACTACGACAAGAGCACCTGTCGCCGCGATGTTCATCTTTAAGGCGTCTAGATTGTTTGTCGCTCCCCGATGGCCTGTTTGCTCGACAATGAACGCTATGTTGTAATTCTTATCGCGGACGAATTTCAGCATTGCGTCGACGTGGAGCACGCCAGTGCCAATATCGACCGGCGTGCGATCCTGATTTGCGTCACGAACGTGAAGGTGCGTGATGCGTTCCGGATGTGCTTTCAAATATTCAAACGGATCATTGCCTCCATCAAAATAGTGTCCGATATCCAAATTGACCATGAACATCGGTGACATAGTTAGCAGCTCTGCCAGGCTTTCGGGGCTAGACACTTCGTTGGGATCTTGCGACAGCTGATGAGTATGGAATGCTGGACGAATCTGGTACTTCTCGGCATATGGCGCGATGCGAGGACCCATCGCGACACGAGTCTGATTTGTGCAGAACTTGTCCACAGATAGGGCTTGCATGTGGCGGAACACAGCGTCTATTTCGGGCTCCGTAAAATCATCGCCGATTGTCATCACGTACGAATAAAGATCTAGTCCCGCATCGTCGAACTTTTTGCGGATCTCGCGGAAACGATCAAGGGGCGCGTTGAGGCGCCATTGGCGCAGTTTGTCACGTTCGACCGTGTACGCCGGAGTGATGTTGTCGGGTACTTGACCGCCAACACCGCATGGACCAAAACCTCCTCCACGTCCACCTGGCCCCCGGCCGGGTGCAGGAGGACCACCAGCGACAGCCGGCCCTGCAGGCGCGGCGCTACCCCGACCTGCTCCACGGCCGCCCGGGCCACGACCACACGGGCCGCCCATGGGCGGCTCAATAAGCGAGTTAACGAGTTCAACATGCCCGACGCCCCCGGCAATCGATTGCCGGATCACAACATCGATGACGTCCTCTCCGGATTCGACATTAAACGGCCCGTATGCCCCCGTGATTCCGCCGAGCTTGACGCCGCGCACGGTCGCGTCGCTCTTTGCGTCCGCCATCAAGGGGAAGTCTCCCGCCAGACAGAGCGATAAACCGGCTAGTGCTGACTTGCCAAAATCACGTCTGGAATACATGCGTCTGCCTTTCTGATTGCTAGAGTGCAAATTCGATCGGTATTACCCGTGGCGCGCCGGGCAGCAATAACGCTTCTATTGCGTCAATGGCTTGCCCGTAACCGGAGACACCAACGTACCCCCGAGGAATTTCACACGCTCAGCGTCAAATGCATTGCATCCGATTGCGGGCCTCGGTTCGTACTTGTCGCTTTGCTTGTAATAGCGAAACTCGTAAGTATGCGGCGTCTTGTAGACCTTTGGGTCGTTCCACGTAAAAGTTACGCCGAGGACATTGCCATTACTGACGAGCTTGTAGTGCTCAACTAAATGCGCGTCAGCGGTACGGTAACCACCGCCCGGAATCAGAGTCATCCCGTGCTCCGGATTGAAGCCCGTGGTGTCCACGACAAGCGTATCGCCGTCCCAGTGTGCTATTGAATCGCCGTTCGCGGACGGGTCCCATATATCAGGATTCGGATGCTCCGTACGGTCAAGATAGAGATGCCGTGCCGCCGCGACCGACGATTCCGGCGAGATGACGATTTCTCGACGTCCCTGTCGAATGTCTAGCGGGCGTGAAACACCCATTAAGAACGGCATGCCAAGTTGATTGCACCATTGGATGGCTTTATCCGTTTTCTTCTGCTCGAGCGCCAGGATTTCCTTTGTTACGCTGGGAGCCAAATCGGCAGGCGGAATCCACTCGCTATCAAACGAAAGCTCCCAATAGCCACTCAAGTCATGTGAATCAACCGGTTTTGGGGACTGCATATTACCGCCGCGCCCTTGCGCGAGGAGGACCATCGCACCGACGCCAATTGCTAGAAGCCCAGCCACAAAACGCATAATCCCCGGACTAGCCATTGCTTGTGCCTCCCAGCAGGTTACTTTTGCTCGGGTGGGACGATTGACTGATACGAAAGTGGATCCGCCGCATCATTCCAGTCTTCTGTGACATAACTACCTTTGGGCAGCCGTTCAAAGCTGATGTCATAGATAAACGGCTTTACATAGATTTCAGGATCGTCCCACTTGTAATGAATGGTAAGGAGCTGGCCGTCCGCGGAAAGATCAAAAGCTTCGGTCAAGTGAGTATGGGGTCCCTTGTAGCCACGACCGAAGCCGGTCATACCGGGCGCGAAATCAGTGGTATCGACGACAAGCTCGCCGTTTTCGTAATGACCGACCGAATGTCCAGCGCCACTAAGCACAAACTCGGATGGATCGGGGTGAGCACGTCCGTCCATGAAGATGTGCCGTCCCGGACCGGCACCTTCGCGCGTAATCAAAATTTCACCCTTCGTCTGCACCAAAAAGAAAGGAGCAGAATTAATATCAACTCCAACACCAAACCCACCGCCACCGCCGCCACGGGCTCCGGGCTGATAGACCACGTAAGGGTCGCCGGCTTGGTGGGGCTTGGCGGTCGCGGCATTTCCATTTAAACCTTCATCCATATCGGGAGGAAGCAGCTTTGTATATTTCGGAGTAAGTTCAGCTCTGGGAAACATCAGGTCAATGCCGTGATAGCTGCCTCCGCCACCGGTATCAAGGCGCAACCACCCACCTTCCAGATCGGGAATGGCGCCGGAGTCCCTCTGCCGCGTCTGGGCTCCAGTGCCAACCAAAACGAAAAACGCAAGCGCGACTATTTGGCAGACTCTCATAAGCCCTCCAACATCAACGCAAAATGGGCGTGAGTCACTGGTATCGAACGGTTTGGAGTTTGAGTCAAGTAGTGTACGGCTGCTCCACCGTACTGTACTTGCGACAACCTTGGCGAAAGCGGTACCGTTCGCCCACGTCATCCTGCTGGATTGGTCTACGGATACAGGAGTGCGCATGGATAAAACCTATCGGTGCAGTCTTGGTGTCCGGCGAACGCTCGGCTTCCTTTTATTGGCTCTCGCGGCAGGCCTTCTGGCTGGATTATCAAGTTCGGCGCAAGCTCCGCAAGGTGTGCCGATGGCCCGCCAAGCCCCGGTGCCGCGCGACGCGGCAGGTCATCCGGATATCTCCGGCTATTGGGAGCTGCGCTATGACAGCCGGAGCGTACCGCCGGCGAATTTGACCCAGGATGCAATTTCCCGCGAGCCAGCACAGCGGCAGCACGACGTGCTCGCTACGTGCTTTTGCGCACTCGTTGGAATGCCAGAAGTGATGGAGGACGGCGCCACGCTCGACATTCGCCAAGGGCCAAAGGTCATCGGCATGCTCGCCAAGAGCCCGTCTTCCGTGCGGTACATCTACACCGACGGACGGAGCCATCCCGTCAAGGATGAAATCGATCAGGTGACGAATGGAAACTCGATCGGGCATTGGGAAGGCGACGCGCTGATGGTCGACACTATCGGGTTCAGCGATCGTGGCATCACGTTGATTCCGGGCGGCGGGTTCCGTACTCCTGATTCACATCTCGTCGAACGGTTTCATCTGCTGAACGGTGGCGCGATACTTTCCGTAACGTCGACGTGGGAAGACGCAAAGGTTTTCACAACTCCCCACACATACGAATTTCGATACTACAAGGTACCCCAGATCGGTCTTCCGCTTCAGTATAGCTGCAGCGCTAACGACCAGGACCGGGCAAATTTTATTATGTCTGCCATGAAAAGTTCCGAGTCCACTCAGGTGAGCCACTAGGCAATCGCATTTGGAGGTTCGACTACGATGCGTGTTAACGCAAGCCGCTGGTTAATTGGTACAGTGGGATTTGGCTTTGCCATCCTCGTGATTTCGCCGATAGGTTTGAAGTCCGCGCAAGCCCCTTCTGAGCCAAACGGTCAGGCTACGGACATTTCCGGACTGTGGCTGGTGCACGATCCGGGATCTGGGGATTGGTCGTCTTTTTTCGACAACGTGCCCAAGCCGGCCATCCTTCCGGAAATTCAGAAGATGAATGACGAAGAGAATGCGCGCGTAGCAGCCGGAAACGTAGTCAGCACGGGCGGACGAGGGGCTAACTGCCCAACCGGGAATTTGCCGATGATGATGGCCTCTTCCCCGCCCCTGAATATTGTGCAATCAAAAGACGAAGTGCTGATCGGAAGTGAAGCCAGCCGAGGTCGCATTATTTATACGGACGGCCGCCAGCATCCGGACGCCGCGGGCCTCAAGGCGATCAATTCTGGGGACGGTCATTCCATTGGGCACTGGGAAGGCGACACGTTGGTGGTAGATACGATCGGTTTCCCAGCCCGCACTTGCGATACGCGATGGCCCGTGATGCGCGTCCCTGGCGGCGGCCGCGCGAAAGATACTACCCACCTTACCGAGCGCTACAAGCTGATCAACAGTGGTAAGCAGCTTTCGGTCACGTTTACGTGGGAGGACCCGACGATTTATCTGAAGCCTCACACGTACTCGTACACCTACGATCTGGTTGAAAACGGGTTGCCGCTGGAAGGCGGCAATGACGTAACCGACTCGGATCTGCTGAAACAGGCTCAAGGCCGCAGCCGGGGACCAAACTATTGATGGTAGGCTTCCAGGCTTTGGCGATTGCGATTAGAACTAATCGCTACTCTTTGTTTTGATGAGGTTACGTTTTCTGATTCTTGGCAGTTGCGATTAGAATCACACTGCGCCGCCTCGCCTCCCTCATCCATGTGCACGTTCGTCTGCTTCCCCTAGGTCCAATTCGCCCATGATAATGCCACATCTGCCGCTCAGAATCGCGGCGTGCTGGGCATTTTTCTTCCGCGTGCAAACCAAACGGAGATTGGAGCTACGTGGCGAGGCGAACTTCGTCCCGGGCATTGCTCACTGATCAGGTGGATCGCTTACGCCGCCGCTGTTTTCGTAAGGAGCCGCGTCGCTCGCATCGCAGCTATCCTCGAACGCGTAAGTGTCAGGTGGCATTTTGTGATAGACGAAATAATATGTTTGTGACTTCACGAAAACCGTAGCATCGTCCCACGTGAACGTGATTTGAAGATGCTGGTCATCGATCAGCTTGAATCGTTCGACGAGATGAGAATGAGTTCCTCGGAAGCCGCCACCGGGAATCTCGGGGTGGCCATTGGGGGAGAAATTCGTTGTGTCCACGACGAGTTCGCTACCCTCCCAGTGCCCGACGGAGTGGCCATTGGTTGTGGCGACAAACTGGTCTGCGTCAGGGTGGGCGCGGCCGTCGAGATAGATATGGCGTGGGGCGGAATTCTGCTCGGAGAAGATACCAATTTCATCGTGGGTTTGGACGATGTTAATCGGCGGAGACTGCCCCATGATGAACGGCATGCCCAAGAAATTGCACCAGCGCGAGGCGTAGACGATCACTTTGCCGGCGGCACGTTCATCCGCCATTTTCTTGTCGCGCGCGATGGCCGCAGGAGTCAACTGAGCGGGAGTAATGTGCCGGCTGTTGTAGGCAAGCTCCCAGAATCCAGAAAAGTCCGGGATCGAGGGCGCTGGTGCAGCTCCGGTGGCCATTCGATTATTTTGTGCGCGAACTAAACGCGGCCGAGCGGTAAAGAACAACAAGGGAACTACCGCCAGCGCGACCGCAAATGCGGAAGCCCCGCCCTTGAACAAGCGTTTCATCGCGTCACTCCTTCGAGTCCCTTGGATGCCGGGTCATTTCACCGCCAGAGGAGGCTGCGTCAAAAATTGGCTTCTCTCCTGGTCGTTTGAGTCACAAAAGTCCTCGCCTGCGTTGTAGCCTCGCGGAACGCGGTAATAGCGAAATGCGTATGTATGCGGTTTTGCGAAGACTTTGGGATCTTCCCATGTGAAGGTTACTTCGAGTTCTTTGCCGTCCTCTACAAGCCGATAGCGTTCTTTCAGGTGGGAGGTCGGTGTCCTAAAACCTCCGCCCGGAAGAGTGGTATACCCCTGATCATTAAAACCGGTCGTATCGACAAGCAGTGTGTCACCTTCCCAGTGGCCAATCGAATTGCCGTTGCGAACCGCGTCAAAGGTGAGGGGATCGGGATGCGAATTGCGGTCTGTATAAATGTGACGCACGGCCGATGGGGTCTCGGAGACGATCACGATTTGCGTCTTGCCCTGAAGAATGTCCAAAGGCGATTGACTTTCCATCATGTAGGGCATGCCGACATACTGGCACCAACGAACGGTGTGCATGTCGGTTTGATAATGTGCATCGATTATTTTTTGCGTGATGCCGGGAAGCAGCGGTGCCTTGGGGACGTTCAAGCTATCGAAGCGAAGGGCCCAAAAACCTGTGAGATTAGGAGTCTCGTGGTTCGATTGCGTCTTCGCCAGCGGCGAAGCTGACGATTGGGCGAAAACAAAGGCGGGAAAAATCAGCAGGGCCAACGTCGTAATCACTGAGAGGCGCATCGCGGATGAAGCGACGCGCCGGACTTTCGAGCCGATTATCATATTCTGCCAGACTGAGTCATAGAGCATTGTTCCTCGGATTACGCGAAAAATCGCGAAACGAAAAATGCAACGTGACAACCTGAAAGCCGCCGCTACGAAATCCTTCATCGGAGCAAATCCATTTGGACATCCGCCTGAGCGCGAACATCACGAGACGATGCCGCTACGAAGACTGTGCGCTCACCCTGTGGCAGGCGCCATCCACCGTCGCTTGCGGACCAATACTCGAACTGGCGCAGCGGGATATGCATTGTTACGTTCTTCGTTTGCCCTGCACTAAGACCCACGCGGTCAAAGCCCGCTAATGATCGCACTGCAAACTGCGCGTCTGCGGGCGGATTGCCCGGCGGCCCAACGTAAACCTGTATTACTTCGTCGCCTGCATACTTTCCGGTGTTCTTTAAGCTGAAGGAAACATCGACGCCATCGCGAGATGGCTTCAATTTCAGTGCGGAATATTGAAAGCTGGAATACGAAAGGCCGAAACCAAACGGAAAGAGCGGATTCATACGCTGCTCATCCGCCCATCGGTAGCCGACAAAAATTCCCTCGGAATAGTTCGCCGTGCCACCGCGCCCGCCGTTCGGCCCGCGACCGGAGCGTTCCGCGTGCGCCGGATCATTTGTTACGAGCGGACCGGCACCTGGTTGCAACCACGTGATCGGCAGACGGCCAGCCGGATTCGCCCGGCCGATCAAAAGATTTGCGACGGCTGGCCCGCCCTGGTCGCCGGGAAACCACATTTCGAGTACGGACTTCACATTTGTGAGCCATGGCATGTTTACACCGGCGGGAGAATTCAAGACAACGATCGTATTGGAATTTACGGATGCAACGTCCTCTATCAACTTGTCCTGGCCATCAGCAAGTGCCGCGGGATCGGGCCGACCGCGTCCCCAAGCAAAAACGACGGCTGTCTTGGCATTTTTTGCCGCCAAAATTGCCGCGTCGTAGTTCGCCTTGTCCTCCTCTGGAGTGATCCAGGCGAGCCTTGCCTGAACCGCCGCACCTCTATCGGCGGCCTCAAGCCTGATTGATATGTCGTGCGGCGCTGCTGTTAGCGGGAGCTTAATACGCAAATTGTCGAGCCCATCCGTGGTCGAAATCATTCCGTCCTGGATTGGATGAATATAACCCTTCCTGCCGATTGGAGCGGTTCGCGTCACGAGCTTTCCATCGACTGACAATGAGGCGAAGCTCGTGCCCAAGACTTGCAATGCCAGCGTATACGAACCGTCGTTTGGGGGCGTCAGTGTGCCTGTCCAAGTCCAAGCCGACCCGGGTGGCAGAGCTTTTCCGGATTTCTTCGTGTCATCGAGTTCTTTTTCCACTTCCTGAGCGTGCGATTTGGCGTCTTCACGGAGTAAACCCGGCATTCCGTCATGGGATAGCGCCGCGGCGGGAATCGGTGCCCCTGTCATATCGTCAGCAACAGCAAGCATGAGTTTCTTACCGCTAATCTTCTCGATAGCAGCAACAGGGCCGACCTGCCGGTCGATTAGCCCCAAGCCGTTTTCTCCAGTCATCCCGACGGCAATGGTTTGGCGCGCTCCCGGTCCGATGAACGCCACCGACGAAAGGTCACTTTCATTGAGCGGCAGTGCACCGGCATCATTCTTCAACAACACCGCGGCGTCCTCGGCTGTCTTTAAAAGGATTGGATCGTTCCCTGCGCTATTTAACGGACCCTGCCTATGATTCAACTCCGTCGTGAGCATCCCGAATCGATCCATTTGATTGAGAATCCGCGCTACGGCGGCATTGATCATATCTTCCGTGACTTGGCCGCTTTCGAGCGCAGCGAGCATGCCGATGGCGTGTTCGCCGTCGTCGTGATTGATGCCGGCGCCGACCGGTGGAATCGTTTGCGATTGTCCCGGTGACACTTCTTCCGGAAGCAAAACCGCGCCCCCACCCGGGACAAAAAGATCCGTGGTGACTTGGTCCTTGGGTTCATCTGCCTGAAAATATGAATAATGGCCGGGGCGATCGCCCGGCATTTCCATGTCGAGGCCCTGGGCAATGTAAAGAGTGTTATGCGTGGCGCCATAGTCCGAGCTGACGTAGCCCTTGAAGCCATACTCTTTCTTGAGAATGTCCAGAGCCGCTTTGTTGCCGCAGTTGTACGAACCATTGAGCTGCCCGTATCCGCACATGAAGGAGGAGACGCCAGCATCGGCGACAAGTGCGAAAGGTTCCACGTAAATTTCGTGCAGGGCTTGCGGGCCAATGACGACGTTTTGCCCGGAGACATACGTCTTTGCTTGAGCCATTTCGTGCTGCGTCTGGATTCCAGCAATCTCGGCTGCAAAAATCGTGCCTGTTAATAGCGGATCCTCGCTGGCGGTGAAACTGCCTCTTCCACCTGGGTCGCGAGTGATATTGATTGTGGGCTCAAGCACCGTGTCAATGCCCAGTGCGCGCGCATCGCGACCAATGACTATGCCGTTCTGGCGGGCGTCTTCCGTGCTGAACGTGGCTTCGAGGCCCAGCTCACCGATCATCCCGGTCGACGGAGAATACGTTGCGACGCCCTGCGGACCATCGGCAAATCGCATGTATGGAATCCCTAAACGGGGCAGGCCCGCCCAATATCCCGGAGCGCCGACTTGTTTAGAGAGATCCTCTGCCGTGCCGTGGAGAAGCGAAATCTTCTCCTCAAGCGTCATCTGATTGATTAGCCTATCGACTCTGGGATTACCGGAGGTAAATGGACGCGGAGCAGCATGCGCGAATGTGAAGAGTACGAAGGCAACGCAAAGCGCGGCCAGCGAAATAAAGGACGCTGCTCTGCTGCGACTGTGCGAGCCGAGAGTCCGCTTCTGTCGCATTGCCACCTCAGAAAACTTTTCGGACAGCTACGATCATGCACACAGGATGCCGCGCGGAACAGCCGCGGCGTTACATTTAAAACTAGACAGCACCAACATGCTGCACCGAGGCAACAGCGAACAACGCGCCTTAAAAAAACAACGAGTGAGCCGCTACAAACTAAATGGGCGTCATTCCGGCTTCTTCGACGTGTCTTCCGGAGGGCCGTCAGGCCGCGCGACGTCTTGATAGCGACGAATTCC
>DASZZA010000263.1:0-2677 GCA_035545135.1 Lacipirellulaceae bacterium
CGTACAACCCGAGTGGACAGCTGAATCGGATCGGCTCGATTGGGCAGATGGCGCCCGGTTTTGCCGGGTCCGTGCGCGGCGACGACGGCGCGGAAGTTCCCGCTGGGACTACCGGCCGGCTGTGGGTCCAGTCGACGAGCAACACGATCGGCTCTTGGACCCGGCCCGACGCAACGGCCGAAACCATCGTCGACGGTTGGCTGGATACGGGTGACCTCGTAAACGCTGATAACGAGAATTACCTCTGGTTCTGCGGCCGTAAGAAGCAGATCATCATCCACGACGGTTCGAACATCTGCCCGCAGGAAGTCGAAGACTCGCTGCTCGAACATCCGGCGGTCGCGGCAGCGGGAGTTGTCGGGGTGCACGATTTGGTGCATGGTGAAAATGTTCGCGCGTACGTCACGCTGCGGCCCGATGCGCTGCGGCCGACGACGGCGGAGTTGATTCAGTTTTCGCGGGCGCGCGTCGGCTACAAAGCGCCGGACGAGGTAATCGTGCTCGACGAGATTCCGACCACCGCGGTTGGTAAAGTCGATCGCGTCGCGCTCAGACAGCTCGCCGACGCGGCGGTGAATCGGCATATGCACAAGCGTTTTGTAGGACGTTAATAATTCGTTAAGGAACGTACATCGGGCTTCCGCCGAACGTCCGCCAAATCGTCGTCACCCCCCTAATGATGCAGGTGCGGAAGCAGCGCCCCGATTGTAGGATAGGACGGAGCTGTTTCCTGTCGTCGCGGCGTCCTTTCGCCTTCGGAGTGATTGGGAGGCTTCGTATGAAAAGCATTCGTGCTTACTTGGGTGTTACCATTGCGGTCACCTTGCTGTCAGGATGGAATGCGGTGGGTGCGCCGGCGGATTTCAATTTTAGTATCAGCTACTCCGGTTCGACGATTACCGGCCGGCTGATCGGATTGAATTTGGATGCGAACGGTAATGGCACCGAAGTTGATCCATCGAGCGTGGAATTGTTCCGCTTGCCCGCGATCGTCGGATTGCCGGCCAGTGACAGCGAGCCGTACGTGTTCGTGCCGCACACGTACGAACGGTCGACCTACTTCTCTGGCACGTTCACGTCTACCGCGCCCGACGTGTACGGTTTTCAAATCTCGAACTATGTGCTAAGTCCACCGTCGCAAAACCTGCTGATGTCGGATTCGGGCGGTGACGTGACGCTGCTCTTCAACTTCGGAGCTGGATTGTGCGGCGAGTGTGGCGTCGCGACCTACGGAATTCAAGGTGAGGAAGACGCGCTGTGGCCAGCGGTGAATTCGTTCGTGTCGTTTTCGATCGTATCCGCGCCGGGCGATTTCAATCACGACGGCACGGTCGGCGCGGCCGATTACGTTGCCTGGCGTAAGACCGATGGCGCACAGACCGGCTACGACACGTGGCGAGCCGCGTTCGGTACGAGCGCAGGTTCGGGAAGCGGTTCGTTGGCCGGCGCCACGGTTCCGGAGCCGACGATTGTGTCGATGTTGCTTTTGGGCGCGGTGGTACATATCGGACGGCGTTCGCGCCGTTCGTTGGTTAGTGCGGAGCGATAAAGACTCGCTCGCGGGGGAATTTTTCTATCACGGAAGCGGGCTGGCCAAAATTAGTGGCCAGCGATTCGACTGGGTTGCCGGCAATCCATTGCGAGAGGTCGATCGCGGCGTAGCGGCCGGTGTTGAAGCCGATGAGGATTCGACACTTCGTGTTGCCGACGTTTTCGATCGAGTGACCGAAGCCTTGCGGGATGTAGCCAACATCGCCCTCGTTGAGCGTTTCGATTCGGTAGCGGCCGTGCGAGCCGAACATGGTAACCCTCACTTCGCCTTCGATCACGTACTGCCATTCGTCGGAGGTGGGATGCCAGTGCAACTCGCGGAGGCCGCCGAGTTCGAGCTCGAGCACGACGCCGGTCATCGTGGTTGAGATGGGAAAGCGGCTGGAGTCGACGCGCCATTCGCGCCCTCGCGTGTGGAGGGAGTGGGGCGGTTCGGCGAGCATGCGGAACTTGTGCGACAACGGCGGCTCGTTGCGGCCTTGCAAGTTGGGCGGCGGCGCGGTCGACGGAATCGCGCCGCGAGCAAAGTACACTTCTGCTTTGGGAAAGCTCTCGAACGCCGACTCAGGCAAGCCGAAGTTTTTGGCCAGCAGCGGCCCTGGTGTGTGGCCGATCCAGTCGGTGATGCTGAATGTGCCAAATTCGGAGAAGTAGCCGTTGTCGAAGATGAGAATGAAATGGGTCGGCTCGTCGCCAAGGCAGGCGAGCATGTGTCCGTGGCCGCGGGGGAAATACCAGATGTCGCCCGGTTCGAAATCGTCGGTTTCGGCATAGCCGAGGGGATCGATCACGGTGGTGCGCACGCGGCCGCTGATGACGAAGGCCCATTCGGCGGCAGTCGCGTGCCAGTGCAGCTCGCGCATGACGCCCGGCTCGAGGATCATCGAAACGCCAGCGATGCCTTTGGAAATTGGCAGCTGTTTGACCGTCGCCTCGCGGCCGATGCTGCCGCCGATCGCTTTGCCTTCGGACTTATCGAGCGCGAATTTAAAGGTGGGCAGCTCGTCGCCGGCGAGGAGCGGGTCGGGCGTGTTGTTGCTGTTCATGGCGGTTTTGCGCGTGGTAGGAAAGGGTATAGTAAAGTGCAACGGGATAAGGTCGAAGGCGGGTATCGGGTTCGAGTATG
>DASZZA010000264.1:0-9348 GCA_035545135.1 Lacipirellulaceae bacterium
TTCTGCTGAAGCAACCGGCGGGGGAGGATGAGGAATAGGTCGGTGAGTAAGCGAGCAGGTGAGTGGGTGGGTGAGAATTGACCTACTCACTTACTCGCTTACTCACCTACTCACAACAACTTTCGATTTACAAACATGCCATTAATCCCTTACGTAATCGAAAAGAGCGGCCGCGAAGAGCGGGCGATGGATATATACAGTCGCCTGCTGAAGGATCGCATTGTGATGCTCGGCTCGGCAGTTAACGACGATGTGGCGAACAGCCTTGTCGCGCAGCTGCTGTTCCTGCAGTCAGACGACCCGAAGGCCGACATCCACTTGTACATTAATTCGCCGGGCGGCAGCGTGACGGCGGGGCTCGCGATCTACGACACGATGCAGTTTGTATCGTGCGACGTGGCAACGTACTGCGTGGGTCAGTGTGCCTCGATGGGCGCCGTATTGCTGGCGGCCGGTGCTGAAGGTAAGCGGAATGCTTTGCCAAACAGCCGGATCATGATTCACCAGCCATCGGCGGGAATGGAAGGTTCGGCGGAGGATATTCTCATTCATGCGACCGAGTACAAGCGGACCAAGGAGCGGCTCAATCAGATTCTGTATAACCACACGGGTCGTTCGTTGGAGCAGATCGAAAAAGATACTGATCGCGACAAGTTCATGTCGGCCGAGGAAGCGCTGGAATACCGGCTCATCGATAAGGTGATTACCAGCTTGTCGCCAAATAAGGCTTTGACAGCATAAGGATAGAGGATGCAGAATGCAGGGGGGAAGACATTCGCTGTCATGTCCCTGCCCCCTGCATCCGACATCCTGTATCCTTCCTTGCTAGCATTGCTTCGGCTTGACGGTGCCGGAGCGATTTTCTATTGAACAGCCCGGAAAAGCCGATTTCCGGCTTCGCCGGTCTTGTCTGCGGCACTTCACCGCGAAATCTCATCGGGTAACTGTGTTGCATCGTCGCTCGCACACATTGCGATCGCACCGCGCAGGTTCAGCGCGGATGTATTGGCTGGCGTTCGCGCTTGCCTTCGTGTGCGCCGTCGGGTGCCAAAGCAACGTGGACCGGGATCTCATTGCCCGCGATCAGCGTTTGCAAGAGGACCACCTTTATGCGATGCAGGACTACCTTTCGCAGTATCAGCAGCTGGTCTGCCGGTACCGGGCCGAGAATGCGTCATTGCGACGGCAATTAAATGAAGTACGTGCGGCGACCCTGGGCGAGCCGGCGCCCGAGCCGCAACCGATGACGCCGCGCCAACCGAACTGGCCGGCATCGGAGAAAGGCCCGACGATCGAGACGCCGACGGCACCGGGCAGCGAAAAAAAACCGGCTACGCCGCCGCAGATCGAAACTCCGGATGTTCCGCCTCTTAAGAGTTCGACGCTAAACAATGGAGATCGATATCGTGCAGGCGGAACGAATGAATCGGTCGCGTCTTATGACGCGCCGGGCGGAGGCGGATTGACGGCGACCGTGGGCCGAATGGGAGTCAACGACTCGCTAACGAGTGCTAGTTTTCGCAAACCACACGCTCCGTCATCGAAGGACGTTCTGTTGTCCGGGGAAGTCGTGGCCAACGACAATGGCGGAGGGCCGCGCATAGTTGTCGATGTTGACCCGTTTAATCGGTCGGTTAGTTCCGTGCCGTTCAGAGGTAAGGTATCGTTGATGCTGCTGTCGACGGATAGCCACGGTGCTCAAAAGAAGCTGGCTCGTTGGGACTTTGGTCCTGGTGACGTGACTTCGGCGGTCGATGCGACAGTTAACGAACGAGCGCTGCGGTTCCATGTGGAATTGCCGGCCGGGACGAAGATTGACGGCGCAACGGAATTGTGGGTTCGGCTGTTGCCGAGCGGCGGTGGTAAGCTGCTGAGCCATGTGGCGGTGGACCTTTCGCGGCCGGGCCATTTCTCGTCGCGGACTGATAAGACGTCGCCTGCGGAAGAATCGGTCGTTGCAACGAACTACGAGGAATCAACGCCGGCACCCAGCGACGTTTCGGCGTCGTTGAATGAGGGGAAATGGGCCACCGCCGAGCCTGGCAAACCGGCGAACTTGCCGTCGCAAGGGGATGACGCCAGCAGTGGCTGGAAGGCGACGAACGAACCGCCGCCGGGAGCAGTCGCCAGCGCGACACCCGTTGTCCAGGTCCACGAGAAGCAGCAGCAGCAATCAAAAGCCGGTCCAACGAGCCGTGAGGCGAGCCGTGCGGCGGCGGAAGTCGCACAAGTCCCGGCGTGGGCTCCGGAGCGGCCCGGCGGTACGTCGATAGTCTCGCGACCGACCTGGTCGCCAACTCGCTGAATACGTCTTTTCAACTCCGTCCATAGGGTAAGTTCCGCAGTGCGTTGTCAGGAGGGTGGGTGTAACCTACACTCGTCTGCATGGCCGCAGTTGCGACACCTACGTCTAGAGAATCTTCCGCCGCTTCTGCTCGCCGGCTCAACGTGGCCGATCGCTTGGCGAACTTCGCCAGTGCGATGCCAAAGGCCGTTGCCGTGGCATGCCCGCAGCGCGGAACGGCGGGTCACTATGGTGTTCAGGGCAGGAAGTCGGGGGCTTCATACGCTACCGCGACGTTCGCGGAACTGGATCAGGACGCGACGCGACTCGCGCAAGGCCTGGCCGCGTGGGGCGTTCCACCGGGAACGCGGCTCGTACTCTTGGTACGGCCTGGAATCGAATTCGTATCGCTGGTGTTCGCGCTCTTGCGAGCCGGCATGGTAATCGTGCTGGTCGATCCGGGCTTGGGCCGACATCATTTGGTCCGTTGTCTAGCGGAAGCCAAGCCCGAGGGGTTCATAGCGATTGGGTTGGCGCAAGCAATTCGTGTGTTATTGCGACGGAAATTCTCCGAGGCGCGGTGGAATGTGACGGTTGGGAGGCAATGGTTTTGGGGTGGGACAACCCTTGAACAATTGCGCGACAAAAAGGCAACAGGAACGTACTCGGCAAACCGTGTCGAAGGTGCGCCAACGGAGGCCACAGCGGTGCCCGGCACGTTTTTGAGCACGTGTGCGGAAGATCCGGCGGCGATTATTTTTACTTCTGGAAGCACGGGACCAGCGAAGGGGGTGCTGTACACACACCGAATGTTCGACACGCAGGTAGAACAGATTCAACAAACGTACGGGATTGAACCGGGTGGGATTGACCTGTCGTGCTTTCCACTGTTTGGGCTGTTCAATGCGGCAATGGGTGTGACGACGGTGATGCCGGATATGGATTTTTCGCGACCAGCAGCGGCCGATGCTGCGAAGTTATTGGAAGCAGCGAATGACTGGGGAGTAACACAAGCGTTTGCTTCGCCGGCTGTGTGGCGTGTAGTGAGTGATCATTGCGCCAAAACAGGCGAGCGGATCGAATCACTACGGCAGGTGTTTTCGTGCGGTGCGCCGGTGCCGGCGGATGTGCAGCGCGCAACGCTTGCGTGTGTCGCTACCAGAGCCAAGATGCACACGCCGTATGGTGCGACCGAGTGCTTGCCGGTTTCGACAATTGAAGCGTCGGAGATTCTAAATGAAACCGCGGATCGAACCGATCGAGGCGCGGGCGTCTGCGTCGGGCGGAAGTTCAACTCGATTGAGTGGCGCGTGATTAGAATGACGGACGAACCAATCTCGGCGATCGAACAGGCGGCGGAGCTATCGGCGGGAGAAATCGGCGAGTTAATTGTGCGTGGGCCGCAGGTGTCGCCGTGCTACGTCACTCAAACGGAATTCAACAATCTCACCAAGATTGGCGACAAGCGATCCGGGCCGTCCGCGGCCCCAACCGCGGGAAAAGACGCCCCGGCTCGCTCGAATTGTTCCGATAGAGACGCATCCTGGCATCGCACGGGCGATGTTGGTTACTTCGACGAAGCGGGCCGTTTCTGGTATTGCGGGCGCAAGTCGCACCGCGTTGAAACGGCAAGTGGAACACTGTTCACCGAATGCGTCGAGTCCATCTTCAACACACATCCGGCGGTACGGCGATGCGCTCTGGTGGGCGTCGGCCGGAGAGGTGAACAGACGCCGGTCATCGTCGTAGAGCCCAAGTCGTCGTGGAACGAGGCCGAACGGCTTGAGCTGCAGCGAATGGCCAGGTCGCACCGACAAACGGCCGCGATTGATCAGTTTATGGTTGTTCAATCGTCGTTGCCGGTGGATGTGCGTCACAACGCGAAGATCAATCGAGAAATGCTCGCCGTCTGGGCAGCGAAGCGACTCGCCGGCGGGAACGCGACGCAGAGCATCGCGGACAGACGTTTCCACGCGGAGCGTGGGGACGAGGGGTGAGCGATGCATTCGTTGGTAACGGGCGGCGGCGGATTCTTGGGCAGCTACATCGTCGAAGCCCTTCTGGCGCGGGGCGACGGTGTGCGGACCTTCGGGCGCGGTGATTATCCGAAGTTGCGCGCGCGGGGCGTAGAGGTTGTGCGCGGCGATATTCGGGATAGCGCGGCGCTTGCGGCCGCTTGTGCTGGTATTGAATGCGTGTTTCACTGCGCCGCGCTGGCCGGCATTAGCATGGATCGCGACGAATATGAATCCGTCAACCGGGGCGGGACGGAACTCTTGTTAGCCAACGCACGACGGCAGGGCGTGAAGTGGTTGGTCTATACGAGTAGTCCGAGTGTGGTGTTCGCGGGCAAGGATCAGTGCGGTGTCGACGAAAGCGTTCCCTACGACTTTGGCTGGATGGAGGCCAACCGCGCTTACTATTCGTATACGAAGGCGTGCGCCGAGCAGGCGGTGCTCGCCGCGAACGGCGACGAGCTACGGACCTGTGCGTTGCGGCCGCATTTGATTTGGGGGCCGGGCGATACGCATCTAGTGCCGCGGTTGCTGGCACTGGCCCGCTCGGGGCGACTGCGGCGGGTGGGCGAGGGTGCGAACCTGGTGGATGTGACGTATGTCGAGAATGCAGCGGAGGCGCATGTGCGGGCGGCGGATGCGCTCGCTGTGAGCTGGCCGCCCGCTGAAGCGGGCTCGTCCGAAGCGGGCTCGTCCGAAGCGGGCTCGACCAACGCGGACTCGCGGGTAGCGGAAACGCCGGCCGGGAAGGCGTATTTCATTAGCCAGGGCGAGCCGGTGAACTGTTGGCAGTGGATTGACGAGATTCTTTCGCTCGTGAATTTACCGGGAGTTACGACGTCGTTGTCGTATGATCGAGCGCGTTGGGTGGGTGCAGCGTGCGAAGCCTTGTACCGGGGATTGCGATTACGTGGCGAACCCCCGATGACGCAGTTTTTGGCGGCTCAACTTAGCATGTCGCACTGGTTCGATATCTCGGGGGCGCGGCGCGATTTGGGTTACGAACCGCGCGTATCGACAGCGGATGGGATGCGGCGGTTGGGCGCGTGGTTGCGCGGGGCGAGTTAAACCGTAGGCGGTACATTGGGGCGGGGAGCATCACGCACTAGCTCGAAAACGATGCCCGCATTACAATCGCCGGATTACCGAAAAAGAGGAAATAGCCCGTGTTGCGAACTCACACGTGCGGCGAATTGCGCCGCGAGCATGTTGGCCGCCAAGCCACACTTTGCGGTTGGGTCGATAGCTACCGCGACCATGGCGGCGGGCTGTTTGTGGATCTGCGCGACCGTTACGGCATGACGCAGGTCGTATTCAATCCGCCCGATACGCCGCCGGCGATCATCGATGAGAGTAAATCGTTGCGAGCCGAGTACGTGATCCAGGCGACGGGCGTCGTAGCGGAGCGGCCGAGCGGCATGGCCAACGCGAAGTTGGCCACTGGCGAAATCGAGCTGCGCGTCACGGAGTTCAAGTTGCTCAATAAAAGCCTGACGCCGCCGGTATCGCCAAGCGCCAATGTGCTGGATTTGCCGAATGAAGAGCTGCGGCTGGAGTACCGCTTTCTCGATTTGCGGCGGCCCGTGATGCAGCAGACACTGCTGTTGCGCGACCGCGTGGTGAAGGGCATGCGGGATTATTTTGCATCACTCGGTTTCATCGACGTGGAAACGCCGGTGCTGGGACGCAGCACGCCGGAAGGGGCGCGCGATTACTTGGTGCCGAGTCGCATTAGCCGTGGGTCGTTTTATGCGCTGCCGCAGTCGCCGCAGCTTTACAAGCAGCTTTTGATGATCGCCGGCTACGACCGGTACGTGCAGGTGGCGCGGTGCTTTCGCGACGAAGACCTGCGTGCCGATCGGCAACCGGAGTTCACGCAGCTTGACTTGGAAATGTCGTTCGTCGACGCCGACGATGTGATCGGCACGATCGATGGGCTGGTGCAGAAGGTAGCGAAGCAGGAGCTGGGCCTTGATGTAAAGCTGCCGCTGCCGCGGATGACGTATGATGAGGCAATGGAGCGGTTCGGGCATGATGCGCCCGACCTGCGTTTCGGTTTGGAACTGGTCGATTGCACCGATCTCGCGGCGAAAAGCGACTTCCGCGTGTTTTCGAGCGTCGCAAGCGGTGGCGGACGCGTGCGGGCAATCAATGCCAAGAAGGGCACGGAGCATTATTCACGGCGCGGCATCGATGATTTGACGGAGTTTGTGAAAGGCGTCGGCGCAAAGGGGCTGGCGTGGTTCCGCGTGGAGAGTGACGGGACGTTGTCGTCAACGATCGCCAAGAATTTCAAGCCCGAACTGCTCAAGGAATTGGGAGCACGGCTTCATGCCGAACCGGGCGACCTGCTGCTGTTCGTCGCCGACCAATGGAAGGTCACGTGCAAAGTGCTGCAGGCGCTGCGGACAAGGCTGGGCGCCGAGATGAAACTTTACGACCCGCGTGCGATGCACTTTTCGTGGGTCGTCGAGTTTCCGATGTTTGATTACGATGAAGAGGAGCGCCGCTGGGTGGCGATGCACCATCCGTTCACGTCGCCGCGCGACCAGGATCTCGCGCTCTTGGAATCGGACCCCGGGAAGTGCCGGGCAAAAGCATACGATCTGGTGATCAACGGCAGCGAGGCGGGGGGCGGAACGATCCGGATTCATGACTCGGCGATTCAGCAGAAGGTGTTTTCGCTGCTGGGAATCGACGAGAAGGCGGCGGAGGAGCGATTCGGTTTTTTGTTGCGCGCCTTAAAATACGGAGCGCCGCCCCACGGCGGGATCGCGCTGGGGATTGACCGCTGGGTGATGCTGTTCGATCGGCTCGATAATATCCGTGATTGCATCGCTTTTCCAAAAACGCAGCGGGCCAGCGATTTGATGACCGGGGCGCCGGGGCCGGTGGAAATGAAGCAGCTCCGGGAACTGGGAATTAAGCTGGATTTATGACGAGCGAAAACTTCGGATAAGTAGAACCGTGATGCGACCAGCCTTGATGTTGTTGACTTGTATTGTGACGTGGCTCGCGATTGGCGAAGTCATTGCAGCCGCGCCGGAAGCGAAGCCGTCGCAGCGATCGAAGTTGGCGGCGCCTGTAACGATCCCGAAGGTGCTGCTGTCGAAGCAGGGCGAAGCACTGTGCCGCGTGCGAGTTGGTGACAAGATGCCAGCAATTGCGCTGCCGCAAATCGGAGGTAGCGAAACAAAATTGGACGCGTTTTACGGCAAGAAAGCAACGGTGGTCGTCTTTTGGAAGAGCAATCGTTTTATGGCACAACAGGAGCTGCGCGATCTCGGGCCCGAGGTCATCGACCGCTTTGGCAAGGAAGGCGTATCCGTCGTAGGAATTGCGGTAAAGGAATCGGAGGCGAGTGCCGAATCGGTGCTCAAAAAGGCGGGTGCGAAATTCGCCATTTTGATCGATGCGAATGGCGACGCATTTGCAAAAGTCGGCAGCGAGAAGCTGCCGCGAACTTATCTGCTCGATCCGCAGGGTAAAATCCTGTGGTTCGACATCGAATATTCGCTGGCCACGCGCCGCGAGTTAAAGCAAGCGCTGCACGTGGTAACAGCCGGGCCGGCGGCGCCGGCCCGGAAGTAGGGCTTCTCGTCGATGGAAAAGACCAAAGTCGCCATCATTGGCTTGGGCACCGTGGGGCAGGGCGTCGCCAAGTTGCTCCTAGATCACGGCGACCGAACGGCCCGGCATGCTGGCCGCACCCTATGGCTCGAGAGGGCGGTCGTTAACGATTTGAAGAAGGCGCGCAAGTGTGACCTGCCGAAAGGAGTGCTGACGGACAGAATTGAAGAGGTCATCGGCGATCCCGAGATTACGGTCGTAGCGCAGCTCATCGGCGGATTGGAGCCGGAGCGGACGATTGTGCTACGAATGCTGGAGAGCGGGAAGGATGTTGTCACGGCAAACAAGGCGTTACTGGCCGAGCACGGGCCGGAGCTGTTCGATCGGGCTCGGGAGTTAGGGCGCTCGATTGCGTTCGAGGCGTCGGTCGCGGGCGGAATCCCGATCATCACGAACATCAGCCAGTGCCTGTCGGCCAACCAGATCGTATCGCTCGACGGCATTCTCAACGGTACGACGAACTTCATCCTCAGCAAGATGCACGAGGAGGGCGTGGCATACGCCGATGCGTTGAAAGAAGCGCAGCGGCTGGGCTACGCCGAGGCCGATCCGACGCTCGACGTGGACGGCAGCGATGCGGCCCAAAAGCTGGCGATCCTTGCGCATTTGGCGTTTGGAGCCCGAGTGTATTGGAGAGAAATTCCACGGATGGGCATCGATCGGCTCGACGTGAGCGACGTCCGTTTCGCTCAGGAGATCGGCTATCGGATCAAGCTATTGGCCGTGGCGGAGCTGGACGGCGACACGCTGGAGCTGCATGTGTCGCCGACGCTGGTGAAACGCGGACGGCCGCTTTCGGACGTGAGCGGGCCGTTCAACGCGATTCGGGTGGTGGGCGACGCGGTTGGCGAACTCATGTTTTACGGCCAAGGCGCGGGGCAGATGCCGACTGCTTCTGCCGTGGTCGCCGATATCATCGATACGGCGGTTGGCCGAGCGGGAATTACGTTTCGCACGCTGGAGTTGTGGTCGAATCGCAAGGCCCGTGTCACGCCGCGAGAGCATGCGAAGGCCGACGGGCGGTTTTACATTCGCGTCAACGCCGAGGACCATCCGGGTGTGCTCGCACAGGTAGCGAATGTGCTGGGACAAAATCAGATTTCGATTTCGAGCGTCTTGCAGCAAGAAGTATCGAGCGCCGACGGAACCGTGCCGCTGGTGATTATGACACACGTAACGACGGAAGGAGCAACTCGCAAAGCGTGTTCGGAGATCAACAAGCTGTCGTGCGTGCGCGGCAAGACCGTACGCATGTGGGTGAGGGATTAGGTATAAGTCGTAAGTTTCGATGCCCACGTCCCACTTACGCCTTACGCCTTACGCCTTACGACTTACGCCTTACGACTTACGACTTAAATGAAATACGCGATCGTAATTCCCGATGGCGCTGCGGATGAACCGCAGGAGTCGCTGGGCGGC
>DASZZA010000265.1:0-6463 GCA_035545135.1 Lacipirellulaceae bacterium
TCGCCATATTGACCGGCGCTATGAGTGACGGTCACTCGCTTGTAGACGCCATCTAGATGCATCAACACGCGAGTCTCGTCAGAGATGACGCGCGCGCCGGGGCGAACATGCGAAAGCAATTCCGTTCGCATTTGGCTGGTAGAATTGATCGGGAACCCGTAGCTCGCCATTACGCTCTAACAGGCCAACAGCGAGCGCCTTTTTGGTTTTGCCTCGCTTGTCCTTGTGTTTGTTTTTGTCCTTGCCACCGAAATAGCCCTCATCAACTTCGACGGTGCCACGAAGTTGCCGATTAAAAGATCGAGTGCGCGCCGCGTGGCGCAAACGATGCAGCATAAACCAGCCGGTTTTCTGTGTGACGTTCAGATCGCGAGCGATCTGCGTACTTGCAATACCCTTGCGGTGCGACGTGATAAGCCAGATTGCAGCCATCCACTTACGCAGCGGAATTTTGCTGTCCTCGAATATGGTGCCAACTCGGATCGAGAAGCGTTGGCGACACTTTGCACATTTCCAAGCCTTGCCAGTTGCGAATGCATAGACCTTTTCATTCCCGCAATAGGGACAATGCTCGCCATTCTTCCAGATGATGCCTTTGAAATAATTGATCGCAGCCAATTCATCAGGAATGGCTTCGAAAAGGTCATAGAGACTTTTGAAATCCGTAGTCATAGAAACCGCTCCGCGATTTGATGACCAGATATTAGGCGTCTAAAGGACCCATGTCAATGGGTCACACACGTATATAAATCCCACATTTTTGCATATAGGATTATATTCACATTATCCCGCCTCAACGGAGAGGGGCGGCTCGCGATCGTCACGATACGCGGGGCGGGATGCGGTGGACGCGGCAGCGTCAGGCCGAGGCATCAGGTCTTTGGGCGCAAGCCCGGAGCGCGGACGGTTTCCTCCCTGGAGGGCCGTTCAGACTCCGGAGGCGCGCGCGAGACTGGCGCCGAGGCTGACGACCACGCTGTGCGATGCGGCCGGGGCGGAGATGCGCTCCACTGACATCGCTTCGCGCGTCGGCCCAAGTCGCATGCTCCCGGCGCGATGCCTCGCGCCATAGCATGGTACGGTCCGCAACGCTTTCTTGTCGGAAAGCCGCGCCGCCCGGTCCACGACAACGGTGGGTATCAAAGGACCTCCCACCGGGGGACATGCGAAGCAAGCCGAAAAAACCACCGCGTGCGGAACGCCGGATGATGCCGGTGCTTTCGTGGTGACCAAAACTCGTGTGTCCAAACTCAATCCATGCACACGAGGCTGCGGACGCATCCCGCGTCCGGCGTTCCGCGCGCCCTCTTTTTTGGGGGCGCGAATGAGGAACACCTCACGCGCGCCTGTTTTCGATGGCGCGAATGGGGCAGGCCCCAAGCGCGCACAGCGCTGGAGGAAATACGCACCCGCGGGCTGTTGCCCGTTGGTGCCAGACAAGGCTCCGGCGTCCCCGCGCCGTTCAACAACAGGGGCGATGTCGCATGCCCCCGAAAAGTGTGCAGCGGTTTTCGGGCAAGGGCATGCGCAAAATGGATGTCTGGAGTGGTGGCCGAGTGTCGTGGCCTCAGGTGCTGACCGCCACCATGGCCGGAACGATCGCCGTATGCGCGACCGCGCCGGCAACGAGATAGGCGAAGCCGAGCAGGATCAGGAAGCCGATGAAGAACAGCGCGAAGAAGATCATCGACAGCCGCTTTGCAAAGCCGGAAATGCCGGTGAAGCCGAGCGCTCCCGCGACCAGCGAAATGACGAGACAGATGATCGCCCAGCGCAGCACATTGGCCTCCGCAACATAATCCTGCCGGATCAACCGCAGGCCCGGCGGTTGGTTCCAGATGGCCGATTGCAGGGGGCAGGCCGGCATTGTATGGGGTGACGGCACCGTTGCGGCCGCCATGCGCGGCTTACGGCGGGGCCTGTAGCTCAATGGTTAGAGCCGGCCGCTCATAACGGTCTGGTTGCAGGTTCGAGTCCTGCCGGGCCCACCACGCATTTTTGCCTCTGGCCTCTGCACTCAGACCACGCGGATGATGAGAGACGCCCCTGAGCATTCCTGTCGAACCAAGCCAAACTGGCCCATCAATTCACGGTGTGAGATTCGCGATGTGCTTGCGAGGCGGCGTCAGATGATTTGACGTATGCTCGGTGGAGGACGGTACGCCTGCCAAGCGTACAACCTCGATGCAGTCAACATTCAGTCGTTCATCATCAATCAATCGCTCAGCCAGGACGAGCGCCCGAGAGGGGCCGTCGGACTGAACGTCGACCTGACGTTGAAGACACTTAAAACGATGGCCCGCCGAGTTCAGAACATCCTGGTAGAAAGACACTCGGTAATTGTTCATTCTGCACTCCTTCATCGCAGAAGCTCGCAGCTATTCGGCTGCTTGGCCGAAGGGCTTTATGCGTCCATGGCCGTCAGTTGTTGTCGATTGCGAAGCACGATTTGACGGGCGCTCGAAAACACCAGGACGCCCTGGTCGTTAAGTTGTGATAGCGCGCGAGAGACAGTTTCCAAGGTAAGTCCCAGATAGTCCCCGATATCACGGCGGCACATGGGGAGGGCCATCATGCCGGCGTTGGCAAGCCGACGATCCATTTCCAAGAGGAAGGTGGCAACGCGTTCCATCGCCGTCTTGCGGCCGAGAAGCAGCATGTGGTCTTCTGCATGCCGCAAATCGCCTGCGGTCATGGTCCAGAGATTGCGGGAGACTTGCGCGTTTGATCCCGCTGCCACTTCGAGACTGCGCCGCTTCAACAGGCGCACCGTGGTGTCGGAGATCGCTTCGGCGGTCAGGCGATGGATCGAATCGGGATCAAGTCCAAATACGTCCCCCGGTAAGTGAAACGCTCCAATCTGGCGTCTTCCGTCGTTCAGCAGCTTGTATGTGCGGACTGCTCCGCGGATCACCTGGTAGAGGTATTCGGAGGGCTCACCTTCTCCGTAAATTTCCTCATCCTTCTTGTAAGAAAACTCGCTCGCGATCGCTCCCGAACAGCGAGCGATGGTTCCGAAAGCATCGGCCGACTCTGCGGTTGCAGCGTGCGGTGTGCAGGAAATCCGGGGTGCAGATGTGGTGACCGTCTGGGTAAGCATATCGCCATCTCCTCGATGCGGGATGGCCTCATGTACCCTGAATACGGATGCCGAAATATTTCGGTCGATAGCTTAAGGGGGGGGCCCTAAGGGCCTCTACGGAGTCGACTTGCCTTCTTCCGGCGGCCGCATGTGCGAATCGATGGCATTTCGGACGCACTTTACCAAATTGTCTTGGAGATCAGGCTTGAAAACTACTTGGCCTACCCCTGCCAAGCTAGCTTTTGTCCGGATATTGGCGTCCGGATGGCCCGTAATCAGAATGATCGGTGTGTCGACACCCAGACCCCTTAGCCTGCTGGAGAGCTCCAACCCGTCGATTCCAGCCATCTTGTAGTCCAAGATAAGACAGTCAGCGCCACTAAGCATCGAGGACTCAAGCAATGCTGACCCACTGCTAAATGTTCGCACATCGAAATCCTCGGTTTCCAGAAGAAATCGCAGCGATTTGAGGACGGCAAAATCGTCATCGATGACGTAAATCATCGGTTGCATTTTTGGGGCGCTGGATCGGTACGAAGGAATATTTGCCATTACCGAAAATAACCAGCTTTTCCCGAACCGAGTTGATCAAGCTCAATCCTTGAGGACGCCCGCGCGGAGCGCAAACCTGACTAATTCCGACAGATTACCAGCCTGCATCTTGGTCATCACGTTGGCCCGGTAGACTTCCACCGTGCGTGGACTGATGTCGTGCTCTCTTGCGATCGCCTTGTTTGACTGCCCCGTCACTAAGCCCTGCATCACTTGACGTTCTCGCTGGGTGAGAGAAGCAGCGCGCGCGACCAGCTCAGTCACGAGTGCGTCAGCCTTGGAAGCGCTTTCGTTTTGGGAAAGAGCAACCTCAATCATGCTGAGGAGCCGCTCATCGTTGAAAGGTTTTTCGAGAAAATCGAGGGCGCCAAGCTTCATGGCTTCCACCGCGAGGGGAACGTCGCCGTGACCGGTCATCACGATGACTGGAAGCTTGGGATAGCCCGAAACAGAATTCAACTTGCGCAGCAATTCGATGCCATCCATGTCGGGCATACGAATATCAGTGACTACGCAGCCGAACTCCAGTTGCGGAAGCTCGCGCAGAAAATCCGGAGCGCATTCGAAAAGGCGGGTACCAAACCCGGCCGACCCAAGCAGGAAATCCAAAGAATCGCGCATCGCAGGATCGTCATCAATGACATAAACTTTAGCGCTCTGCGACATCGCTCATATCCTTTGCTGTCGCGGCAGGCAAAGTGAAACGAAATGTGGCACCACCGGCTTGATTGGTTTCAGCCCACATCCTGCCACCGTGAGCTTCGATGATTGTCCGGCTAATCGAAAGACCGACCCCCATACCGCTTTCCTTCGTCGTGAAAAACGGCTGAAACAGGTTCGCATAGGCCTCTTCGCTAAACCCATGCCCAGTATCCGAGATGACGACTTCAACCATATCATCTGCAGCTCTGCAATTTAATGCAATCAGTTCGCGGTGCGTTGATGCGGTCATCGATTCCAGGGCATTTCGGAAAAGGTTGACCAAGACTTGCTGAATCTGGACGCGGTCCGCAAGCACGAGATCGCAAGCGGGATCGAGGTTGAAGCGCAGAACCACTCCCTGTTCGCGGGCTCCGGTTAACCCGAGTGCGCCGGCTTCTTCGAGCAATTTGGAGATACTTTCGATGCGCTTCTCTGAATCGTCCCGCGCGACGAAAGTTCGCAACCGCCTTATAATGTCGCCGGCTCGAATGGCCTGCTCCGCTGCGCGATCGAGAGCCGCTTCGATCTTCGGCGCGTTGATATCGGCGCTGGTCGCCAGCAAACGGCGCGACCCCCTCATATAATTGCTGATGGCTGAGAGCGGCTGATTGAGTTCATGAGCAAGAGCCGATGCCATCTCGCCCATCGCGGTGAGCCGCGAGACATGGACCAGCTCGGACTGCAGTTCTTGCAGTCTGGCCTGCGTTTGTTGCTGTTCGGTCAGGTCGCGGACGAAGCCTGTAAAATACGGGCGCCCCTCCGATTCCATCTCGCCGATCGTGAGGTACATCGGGAACGTGGTTCCGTCCTTGCGCATGCCGGTCACGATGCGGCCGATCCCTATAATGCGCCGCTCGCCCGTAGCCAAATAGCGTGCGATGTAATCGTCGTGCCGGCTGCGGTCTGGCTCGGGCATCAGTACACTGACGTTTCTTCCGATTACCTCGGGTGCGGTGTAGCCGAATTGCCGTTCCGCGGCGCTGCTGAAGAACTGAATGATACCGTGTTCATTGATCACGACCATCGCATCGGGAATGGTCTCCAAGATCGAGCGAAAGTGTCTCTCACGAATTCGCAGCGCTTCTTCGAGACGCTTCTGATGATCGATATTGATCACAATTCCGCTTAGCCTTGCCGCCTTGCCGTCCGGACCATTGACGACGGCTCCGAGAGTCCTCACCCAGTGACCTGCGTCCAAGTGCTTAAGGACCCGGTATTGAAGATCAAAATTGCACCCGGTGTCGATTGACGCTTCGACGGCCCTCGTCGTGCGATCTCGATCGTCCGAATCTAGAAGGGAGAGAAACAGCTCGAAATCGATCGATGTGTCCAGCGCGACGCCGAAGAGCTTTCGGGTCGTGTTAGACCATCTCAATGCGCGAGTTGAAAACTCGAAATCCCAAGTACCGACGCCAGATCCTTCGATACCAGCGCGTATGTTATCGAACGGATCCAGAGTGAGAAATGGTCGGTCGATGTCGATCATGTTCTGCCTTGCGCGTTGCGCACGCGCTGACTGCCGCGGATTCGTGCGCATGACGGCAATCAATAGCGTGTATCGCATTGAAAAACAAAGAAAATGCGGAAGGTAGCACTGACCGCATATTCAAATTTGCGGTTCGCAAAGGGAGCTTGCTTGATCTAGGTCAGGATCGATCCGTGGGTCGCCGCCTAGAATGTTTCGCATAATAGGGCCCTATGCATAGGGTCCAGGGCGCGGAGCAGGACATGAACTACAAAACCGTGATGGTAAGTCTGGCGCTGGACGGGCCGAATGATGCCTGCCTTGCGGTAGCCGGCGATCTTGCCGAGCGCTTTGAAGCACGCCTTGTCGGCATTGCCGCGTCGGATATCAAACCGGCCTTGTATTTTGCCGAAGGTGAGTATGCGCAGAAGATTCTCGATGAGGAGAGTAAGGCAATCCAAAGACGGTTGTCTGAACTCGAAGCCGAATTTCGAGCAACAGCGTCGAAACGCACGAAATCAGTGGAGTGGCGTTCCGCCTTGGCCCTTCCGATCCCCTACGTCATGCAGCAGAGCAGAGCCGCCGATATCCTCGTGGTTAGCGCGCGTTCCGAGGTTCTTGTCGACCCTTACGTAGCAGCAGATGCGAGCGATCTGGTGATG